>JBAVOG010000388.1:0-2163 GCA_049691875.1 Burkholderiales bacterium
GTGTACAACGGCGCAGGCGAGATCGTGCCGTACGCCCTGCGCAGCGTCTCGACACCCGACGCGCTTCGGCGCGCGAGTGTTCCGGTGCCGATCTTCCCCGTCTGGGGCAAGCCGGGCACCGAGATCGGCGGCGTCTCGGTCCGCGTGAAGCAGGGGCGAGACGGCACCATCGTCGACGTGCAGAGCGCTGCACGGGATAACGCACCGCGGCGTGTCGCCGGCTATCTCGTCGACACGAGCGCGCTGGACGAGCGCCTGCAGGCGCTCGAATTCGAGTGGTCGGAGGATATCGACGGGTATGTGGGACGCGTGCGCGTCGAGTCCAGCGACGATCTCGCGCGCTGGGCGTTCGTCGCCGAGGGGCCGCTCGTGGCGCTGCGCCATGCCGGACACGTGCTCGCGCAGAAGCGTGTCGAGGTGAAGCGGGTGAAAGCGAAGTACCTCCGGGTATCCTGGCCGGCTGCGCAGGCGATCCCGCCGCTTACTGCGATCCGCGCCGAGCCGATCGATTCCCCGGTCGCGACGCCACGGACGTGGCACACGGTGGACGCGACTCCTGGCGAGCGGCCGGGCGAGTACCTGTTCGATCTGGGCGCGAACGCGCCATTCGATCGGCTGCGGCTCGATCTGCCGAATCCGAACACGATTGCGCCGATGGAGTTCCTCGTGCGCGCGAAGCCCTCCGATCCCTGGCGGCTCGCCGCGTCGGCGACGGTCTACCGGCTCACTCAGCGTGGGCAATCCTTCGTCAGCGCGGACACCATGGTCCGGCCCACTCGCGAGCGCTACTGGATGGTGCGCGCCGACCAGCGCGGCGGCGGGCTCGGCAACGGTGTGCCGAAGCTCGTTGCCGGGTTCATTCCACAGCAGGTCCTGTTCGTCGCGCGCGGTGCGGGACCTTACGTGCTGGCGTTCGGTGCCGCGAAAGTGACGAGCTCGGCATTGCCCGTCGCGACCCTCGTGCCGGGTTACCGCGACGACAAGCCGCTCGAGGCGGCCCACGCAACCTTCGGTGAGCCGCACGCGCAGCCACGCACGCCGTCACCCTGGCCCGAATGGCTGGCGCTCGATCCCGGCGACTGGAAGAAGCTCGCGCTGTGGGCGGTGCTCGTCGTCGGCGTCGCATTGCTCGCCTGGATGGCCTGGCGGCTGAGCGCGCAGATGAGCAAGCCGGCAAGCGGGGCGTCGAAATCCGATATCGGCGACGGCGGTCAGTCCTAGGATTGCCGACCTAGCGTCGCCCGCTGCGTCCCCACACGTAGCGCACCAGCCGCTGCCAGCGATTCTGCGGTTGAACGAGCGGGTTGTGGACCCGCTGCGCCGCCCGGTCGCGCTCGACGCTCTTCTTCACCTGTTCATGGATCTGCCGCAGCGTCATGCCGCCGGGACCTTTCATCCGGTCCGGCAGCTTGTCCGACAATTTGTCCGACGATCCGGGGTCGGGATTGTCGCGGGGCTTGTCGCGTTTCGCGTCTGACACTGTGCAATCTGAATCCGGCGACGATTGCGTTATAGTACCCGACGCCCGTGATCCGATTCGACCGCGAATGTGGGCACCGGAATGCGGGCACCGCGCGGCTCGCTCGCGGGCACAAGAAAAACAGATCCGGTTGGGAACAAGTCAATTCACCTGCACACCAAGGAGGAAACCAGCATGTCCATTCTCATCGTTGGCTTCATTCGCCGCCGAGCGCGACAGGCCCTCGCCTGCACGGCGATCGCAGCGGGCGCGGCGCTTCCGCTTCAGGCATGGGCGCAACAGCCCTACTACGCGGGCAAGGAGATCGAGATCGTCGTACCGTTCGCGGAGGGCGGCGCAACCGACGTCGGCGCGAAATTCCTTCAGCCGTTCCTCGAGAAGCACATCGCCGGCAATCCGCGGATGCACATCAAGACCCGGCCCGGCGGCGGCTCGATCCTGGGCGCCAACTGGTTCCAGGCGAATGCCAAGCCCGATGGCCTGATCATCCTCTTCACGACCTCTTCGACGTCGCACCCGTACATCCTCGGCAAGAAAGAGGTGAAATACGATCTGGCGAAGAAGCGCGTCGGCTACAGCATGGCCTTCGGGCCCGTTCTGTACACCTCGCCGGGGACCGGCGTGAAGTCCGTGAAGGACCTGAAGAGCCCGAAGGTGCCGCTCGTGTACGGCGGCATAGCCGC
>JBAVOG010000389.1:0-1576 GCA_049691875.1 Burkholderiales bacterium
GGGGTGCTGCAACTCGTGCGCAACGAAGCGGCACGCCGGCGCGTCGAGCTTGCGAACGAGTTCGCACCGGACCTCCCGGCGGTCTCCGGCGACCGGGTGCACCTCGAGCAGGTGCTGCTCAACCTGGTCCTGAATGCGATGGAAGCGATCGGCGACTCGCAACGTCCGGTAGACCGGGTCACGGTGCGCACTGCCAGCGTCGCCGCCGGAGTGGAGGTCACGGTCACCGATAGCGGTCACGGCGTCGATCCCGGCGACCTGCCCAGGCTTTTCGATTCGTTCTTCACGACGAAAAAGGAGGGGATGGGGCTGGGATTGTCCATTGCCAGGTCCATACTGGAAGGGCATGGCGGACGAATCTGGGCGGAAAATTGCCCGGAGGGCGGCGCGACATTCCATTTCACCGTACCGACGGAGCCCGATTGAACACTCCCGAACCGATCGTCCGTGTCGTCGACGACGACGACTCCGTGCGCACGGGCATGGTGCGCCTGCTGCAGGCCGCAGGCTACGAGGCCGTAGGTTACGGCTCCGCCGGTGATTTTCTGCTGGGCGATCCGAGTCGGGACACGCCGGGTTGCATCGTGCTGGACGTCCGGATGCCCGGCCCGAGCGGACTCGAGCTGCAAGATGCCCTCACACAGCACGGCGTTTCGCTGCCGATCATCTTCCTGACCGGACACGGCGACATCCCGATGAGCGTACGCGCAATGAAGGCCGGCGCCATCGACTTCCTTACCAAGCCGATCAGCCGGAAAACGCTGCTCGACGCGGTTCAGACTGCGCTCGCGCGCGACGCCGAGCAGCGGGTCGCCAGCGCGCGCGTGCTCACGTTGCGCGCCCGCTATGAGACGCTGACCCCGCGGGAGCGCGAGGTTTTCTCCGGGGTCACCGCGGGCAAGCTCAACAAGCAGATCGCCGCCGAGCTCGGCACGGCCGAGCGCACGATCAAGGCGCATCGCGCGCAGGTGATGGAGAAAATGCGCGTGACGTCGGTCGCGGACCTCGTTCACATTGCCGGTCAGCTGGGCAACGACGGAGCGCGAGAGTAGTTTTTCTTCGTACGCCGTGCCATTCCCTTGAGCCGAGCGCGGTTAACCCGACCGGCACCAAAGGCCAATGTGGCCTATGCACCAAGATCCGATTTCCTCTCCTCGCTTCCGGCACCATCATCTCCCCCGTCAGTCGGGCATTTGAACACTGCACAGCAACGCCAGAGCACATCCGATGCCGCAACTGACGGGAGTGAAGGTGATGATCGTGGAAGACGACGACAGTTCCAGGCAGGCGTTCGAGCGGATGCTCAATGCCGCGGGATTCCGGGTGGAATCCTTCGCCACGGCCGAGATGCTGCTCGAGTCCGAAGCGGCGGCCAGTGCCGCATGCCTCGTGCTCGACATCCATCTTCCCGGAATGTCCGGCTTTGAGCTGCGCCGCGAGCTCGGACGAACCGGCGGAAAGCAGCCGGCCGTCATTTTCATCACCGCCCATGACGACCCGGCGGCGCGAGCACAGGCCGAGGCGCTCGGCGCGGCCGCCTTCCTGCCGAAGCCCTTCGCCGGGCGAACGCTCGCGG
>JBAVOG010000390.1:0-2662 GCA_049691875.1 Burkholderiales bacterium
ATATCACCAACACGCCCTGGTTTCGCGACCTCGGGCTCAAGTCGCGGGTCGGGTATGTGACGCCAATGCACGAATTCGGGCAGCCGCACCCGGACGGCTCCGCGCTCGTTTTCAGCCGCGACCTCGAGCGCACGCTCGCGAGCATCGCGCGCTTCTCCAGGCGGGACGCGGCACTCTTCCGTGAATGGAACCGGAAGGCCGAGTCGATCACTCGCGACATCTTTCTCGCCGAGCGCTTCAGCGAGCCGCTGCCCCGCGAGGAACGCGAAGCGCTGCTCGCGCGCACGGCGATCGGGCGCGACTTCCTGGAAGTGACCCGGCACGAGCCTTTTGCGCTCGTGGACCGGCTCTTCGAGAGCGAGTGGGTGAAGCTGCTGTTCCTGTTCAAGGTGTCGCTCTTCGGGACCTGGCTCGTCGACACCACCGAGAAATCGAGTCCCATGGGTTCGGTCATACGCGCGTTCGATCTGAAGACCGGCTACCAGCTCTGCCGCGGCGGCAGCTACAACCTCGCGCGCGGCCTCATGGAGACTTTCATCGCCGCGGGCGGGCACTACCGCAATCAGGCACTCGTCGAGCGGATCATCGTCGACCGCGGGCGCGCGAAAGGCGTCGCGCTCGCATCCGGCGAGGAGCTGCGCGCCCGACAGTTCGTCGCGAGCTGCGTCGACGTCCACCAGACATTCCACGACATGATGGCGCGCGGATCGCTTCCCGAGGCGCTCGAGCAGAAGCTTGCTGCGTTCAAGTACACGCCCTGGACGCTCTTCGGCGTGCACTTCGCGCTCGAGGAGTCGCCACGCTTCACTGCGGCGGCGTCCGACCCGGCGCTCGACGTCGCGCTCAAGTGGAACGTCGGCGCGGAGTCGATCGCCGACCTGATGAGTGCGCACGCCGACGTGAAAGCCGGCCGGGTGCCGCGGATCGTCCAGTTCGGCTCCGGCGCCCTCTCGGTCAACGATCCGCAGCAGGCGCCTGCCGGCAAGCACACCACCTACGCGTGGCACGTCATGCCGCTCGAACCCGATCTCGGCGGCCGCTCGTGGGAGTCGTTCGAGCGCGAGTTCACGGACGCCATCATCGAGCGGTTCGCGAAATTCGCGCCGAACATGACGCGCCGGAACATCCTCAAGACCTACACGTACACTGCGCGCACCTACGGACAGGAGCTCATCAACATGCGGTCCGGGGACATCTTCATGGGCGCATTTTCGGCGGACCAGGTGATGTACAACCACTTCGGGTACCGGACGCCGATCGGAAATCTCTACATGAGCGGCTCGGCGTGCCACCCGGGCGGCGCAATCTCCGGCGGTGCCGGTTACATCTCGGCGGGCGTGATCGCGCGCGATCTCGGCCTGAAACCCTGGTGGAAGCCGGTCGACGCCCGCAAGGCTTTCGCCCGCTGGAAGCCCACGGGATCGAAGCGGAAATCGGTAGCCGCAGCGAGAGCAAAGCGATGAGCGACTTCTCCGACAGCCTCAAGGGGCGCGTCGCCGTGGTCACCGGCGCGGGACAGGGCATCGGCCGGCACGTGGCGCACCGCTTCGCTGCAGCGGGCGCCATTCCGGTCATCGCCGAGCTGAACGCGGCAAAGGGGAGGACGGTCGCCGCAGAGCTCGGCGCGACCGGCGCGCTCTTCGTGGAGACCGATGCGGCCGACGAGGCGTCGCTCGCGGCCATGGCGGAGACGACTCTCGCGCGGCTCGGGCGCATCGATGTGCTGGTAAACAATGCGGGCATCTTCTCGACGCTCGAGATGCGGCCGTTCTGGGAGATCCCGGTCGCGGAGTGGCGCCGGGTGCTCGAGGTGAACACCACCGGTCCGTTTCTCGCGACGCGCGCCGTCCTGCCCGCGATGATGAAGGCGGGCTGGGGCCGCATCATCAACATGTCCTCGGGGGCGGTCACGATGGGCCGGCCGAATTATCTGCACTACATCGCCTCGAAATCGGCCCTCATCGGCATGACGCGCTCGATGGGGCGCGAGCTGGGACCGCACGGCATCAACGTCAACGCCGTCCTGCCCGGTGCGATATTCACCGAAATAGAGCGCAAGACGGTGACGCCAGAGCAGAAAGCGGCGATCCTCGCCGGACAGAGCATTCATACCGCCGGTCGGCCCGAGGACGTCGCCGGAGCGATCCTCTTCCTCGCTTCGGGCGCTGCCGACTGGATCACCGGTCAGTGCCTCACCGCAGACGGTGGAATGGTGTACGACTAGGAGTTCTCCCGAAATTTCGGCCAAGGTTCTTCATGCAAGAGTGGGCGTACGAACAAGGGGCGGGCCCCTTGTAAATCCCCTCGTTTGTGCGCGCAATCGCATTTTGAGATAGGTTCTAGGGAGCCACCGCATGTCCATGCTCTCCGATCCGCCGGTCGAACCCGGCGCCACGCTCGGCGACGTCGATACGCCCGCGCTGCTGCTCGAGCTCGACGCGTTCGAGCACAATCTCCAGCGCATGACTTTCGCGGTGCGCGGCGCGAACGTTCGTCTGCGCCCGCATGCCAAGTCGCACAAGTGCCCGGAAATCGCGCTGCGGCAGATCCAGGCGGGCGCGGTGGGCGTGTGCTGTCAGAAGGTGAGCGAGGCCGAGGCCATGGTGGATGGCGGGGTCGCGGACGTATTCGTGAGCAACGAGATCGTCGGCAAGCGCAAGCT
>JBAVOG010000391.1:0-3477 GCA_049691875.1 Burkholderiales bacterium
CTGGTGACGCGAGCGAAGCTGAACGCCAACAGCTATCCGCCGGGCAAGCTCGCCGAGTGGTGGGCCGCCATCGATGCCTACTTCGCGGGCACGCAGATCGATTCGCCCCCCGACAAGCTTGCAAAGCTGGTGCCGGAAGCCCTCGCGAAGGGCAAGACCAAGTCGGGGTCGCTGCCCGAGCACGCGTTCTTCGAGGAGGTCGCGATGCTGCTCGCCGGGATCGAGGAACTGGCCGCCGAAAGCCGCGCGGCGGACGTGGAGCTTCTCGCCCGATTTCTCGCCTTTTGCCGCGACGACGTCGGCCGTCGCAAACGCGAGAGGGCGCTGCTGTCCTACGACGATCTCCTGCTCGGCATGCGTGAAGCGCTGCGCGGCCACGGGGGAGGGGACTTTGCAACCGCGCTCAGGGCGCGCTACAAGGCGGCGCTCATCGACGAGTTTCAGGACACCGATCCGATACAGGCCGAAGTACTGGAGCGGATCTGGGAGGGGACCGATCAGCCGCTCTACTTCGTGGGTGATCCCAAGCAGGCGATCTACGGTTTTCGCGGCGCCGATGTGTTTGCCTACCTCGACCGCCGGGCAAACGTGAGCGCCCGGTTCACCCTCGCCGTGAATCAGCGCTCCGATCCGCCGCTGCTGGACGCAGTGGCGGCTTTCTTCGCCGGAAGCGACCGCTTCCTCATTCCGGAGATCTCGTTCGTCCCGATCGCGCCGACGGACCGGCCGCGCGGATACCTGGAGATCGAGGACGCGCACAAGCCGTTCACCGTCTGGCACGTTGCGCAGGAGGCAGGCGAGAGCAAGGATGCGATCCGGCGTCGAATCGCCGCTGCCATAGCCGCGGACGTCGCGCGAATTCATGCGCTCTCCCGCGCCGATCGGGCGCGGCTCGTGGAGCCGGAGCGCGGCGTAAAGCCACTGGCCATGAGCGAAATCGCCGTGCTCGTGAGCACGCATGCCGAAGGCGACATCGTTCGCGAGGCGCTGGCGGACGCCGGTCTCGCCAGCGTCACCTACGGGGCCGACAGCGTCTTCCAGTCGCGCGAAGCCGAGGATCTGGAACAGATCCTGCGCGCCGTGGCCGAGCCGGGACGCGAAGCGCTACTTCGCGCCGCCCTTGCCACGGAGCCGTTCGGAATGGACGCTGCGGCACTTGCGGCCCTCGCGAACGACGGCGCGAACTGGGAAGGCTGGGTCGCGCGCTTTCGCGAGTACCACGACATCGCCCGCACTGAGGGGTTCGCGCGGATGTGGCGCGAGCTGGCGCTGCGCGAAGGCGTCGCCGAGCGGCTGCTCGGGTACCCGGATGGCGAGCGGCGGATGACGAACGTGGCGCACCTCGTAGAGCTCCTGCACGGCCGTGCCGATGCGGAGGGCCTGGATCTCGCGCAGCTCGCCCGCGCGCTCGCCCACGCGCGTGAGACGCCGATACGGGATCCGGACACCGAGCAGCTGCGGCTCGAGTCGGACGAAGATCTGGTGAACATCGTCACGGTCTTTCGCGCAAAGGGACTCGAGTACTCGGTGGTCTACTGCCCGTTCCTCTGGGACGGATTCCAGCAATCGAGCCGTGGTCGCGCCGTCGTCTTTCACCCGCAAGGGGCGAGCGGCGGGGCGGTGGTCGACCTGGGTGGGCCGGACAGCGATGCGCATCGACGGATTGCGGCTGCCGAGGAACTCGCCGGCGATCTGCGGCTCGCCTACGTCGCGCTGACTCGTGCGCGACACCGGTGCACGCTGGCCTGGGGGGCGTTGCCACAAGCGGATCAGTCCGCGCTCGCCTGGCTCCTGCATGCTCCGGCGCGCGCCGCGGATTCTCCGGGCGCCGATCCGGTCGGCGATCTGAAAAAGGCGTTCCGGAAGCTCGACGCCGAAGCGCTTGCAGCGCGCCTCGATCGTCTGGCTGTCGATGCGAAAGGTGCCCTCGCAGTGATCCCGCTCCCGTCCGGGGAACCTGTGCCGGAGGTGCGCCGCGCGAGGGCACCGGCCGCGCTCGTTGCGCGCTCATTCGGGGCACGCGTCGTGCCCGCCTGGCGCATGTCGAGCTTCAGCGCGCTGGTTGCGCGCAGCCAGGACGAATCGCCGGACTACGATTCGATCCGCAGCGCGCCGAGCGTGCAGATCGTGAATGGGGCACCGCGCCAGGCCGGTGGCGATGACGCCTTCGGGCTGCCGCGCGGAGCGCGTATCGGAACGGCATTGCACAAGGCGTTCGAGACGCTCGACTTCGCGTCCGCCGACGAAGCGCGGATCGCGGCGGTGGTCAGGCGTGAGCTGGCGCAATCGGGTGTCGACGAGTCCTGGACGGGCGTTGCCGCGCGGGTCATTTCCGATGTCCTCGCCACGCCCCTCGAGGATAACGGATTCGCGCTGCGCGACCTCGCGCGTGCAGATCGCGTGGACGAGCTCGAATTCACCTATCCCGTGCGCGGTGTCGCGGCCGGGGATCTGGCCACCGTCCTCGCGCCTTTGCGTGCAGTCGGATCGCGCCTCCCGGAGACGATCGGATCGCTCGTGCTGGCCCCGGCGCGGGGATTCATGCGCGGGTACATCGATCTTGTCTTCGACCGCGAGGGTCGTTATTTCATCGCCGACTACAAGTCGAACTGGCTGGGGGACACGATCGAGGATTACGCCCCGGATCGGCTGGCGGCGGCAATGGCCGATTCCTTCTACGACCTGCAGTACCTCGTGTACACGGTAGCCCTGCATCGGCTGCTCGCGACGCGTGTCCCGCGCTACGACTACGAGCGTCACTTCGGCGGGATCCACTATCTGTTTCTCCGCGGGATGCGACCCGCCACGGGCGCGGCGTTCGGTGTGTACTCCGTCCGTCCCGAAGCGTCGCTCGTGATGACGCTCGACGCGTGCCTCGCGCCGGGCGAACCGTTGCTTCAGTCGGAGGTATCCACGTGATGCGGTCGGCATTGCCGCTGCTGCCGGGGGAATTCGCGCGCGTGGTCGGCGGTCTCGTACCGGACGCGGGGGACGTGCCGCGTATCGCGGTGGCGCTCGCGGCGGCTGCCACTGCAGCAGGCCACGTGTGCGTCGACCTCGCTGCGGTTGCCGGAACGATCGCGCTCGATGGCGCGGTGGAAGTGCCCCCGCTTGACACACTGCTGCGCGAGCTTGGGAGGAGCCCGCTCGTTGCGCACCCCGGGGGTTTCGCCCCGCTGGTGCTTGACGGGCGGCGACTCTACCTGCATCGCTACTGGCACTACGAATCCGCCGTCGCGGGTGCCTTGCTCGCACGCTGCGAAATCGATGTTGACCAGGTGGACGAGCCAAGGCTGAAACGTGCGCTGGATCGGTTCTTTCCGGCCAAGGGGCCGGCGCCGGACATGCAGAAAGTTGCGGCCGCGGTTGCCGGCGTGAAGCGGCTGGCAGTGTTCTGTGGCGGGCCGGGGACCGGCAAGACCTCGACCGTCGCGCGTGTGCTGGCAGTGTTGACCGAGCTTGCGGACGGCGCGCGCC
>JBAVOG010000392.1:0-1830 GCA_049691875.1 Burkholderiales bacterium
CCGCCTGCGCGGCAGGCCAGCGCGATTTCGGGGAGAGCTACGCGCAGGAGGCGCTGGCGAAGATCGCCGCGCTGGCCGACCTGGATCTCACGTGGCACTTCATCGGGCCCGTTCAGAGCAACAAGACGCGGCCCATCGCCGAGTCCTTCGCCTGGGTGCACACGGTGGACCGGCTGAAGGTCGCGGAGCGGCTCGCCGCGCAACGACCCGCGGCGATGCCGGCGCTCCAGGTCTGCATCGAGGTGAACGTGAGCGGGGAGGCGACGAAGGCAGGGGTCACGCCGGACGAGGTTCGCCCGCTCGCAACGGCCGTTTCCCGCCTTCCGCGCCTCAAGCTGCGCGGCTTGATGGCGATCCCCGCGCCGACCGCCGACCCGGTGTTGCAGCGCGGGCACTTCGGATCACTGCGCGCATTGCGCGATGCGCTGAACCGGGACGGTTTCGCCCTGGACACCCTGTCGATGGGAATGTCCGACGATTTCGAAGCCGCGATCGCTTCAGGCAGCACCATGGTACGGGTGGGCACCGCGATATTCGGCCCGCGGCCGAAGTGAGGATCGACCAACGGCTGCTAAACTCACCCCTCCTGTGCGAGCGCAGGAGCGAGGGGGAGGGAAAGTGAAGGTCACATTCATCGGCGGTGGCAACATGGCGACCGCGTTGATCGGCGGCCTGGTGGCGCGCGGCGTCGCCGCATCCGATTTGAAAGTCGTCGAGGTGCTGCACGAGGCACGCGCGCGTCACACGGAGAAGTTCGGCATCGCCTGCTTCGAGACGCCGGCGGACGCGGTGCCGCATGGCGACGCGGTCGTGCTGGCAATCAAGCCTCAGCAGATGCGCGAAGTCTGTCGCGCGCTCGCGCCCCACCTCGCGGATCAGATCGTGCTCTCCATCGCGGCAGGCGTCCGCATGGACGCCATCGGCCGCTGGCTGGGCGGAAAATCGCGTTTGGCCCGGTGCATGCCGAACACGCCCGCGCTGATCGGCGCCGGGATCACTGCCGTCTATGCCGAGCCCGCCGTGGATGCGAGTCAGCGCGAGCTCGTGAGCACGATTCTCGCGGCCGCCGGAAAGGTCGTGTGGGTCGACGACGAAGAACTGCTCGATCCGGTCACCGCGCTCTCCGGTAGCGGCCCCGCGTACGTGTTCTACTTCCTCGAAGCGATGCAGCGGGCGGCGGTCGAAATGGGGCTGCCGCCAGACACCGGCTATACGCTCGCCATCGAAACCATGCGCGGCGCGGCGGAGCTGGCCGCGCGATCCACCGAGCCGGCCGCAGTGCTCCGGGAGCGCGTCACGTCTAAGGGTGGCACGACCGAACAGGCGCTCGCCTCGATGAATGCGGACCGCGTCCAGGACGCCATCGTTCGTGCGATCCACGCTGCGAACCGGCGGGCGCGCGAACTGGGCGACGAGCTCGGGAGGGATTGATGTTCGAGCAGATCGCGGAGCTCCTCATCAGGACCGCCTTCGGTCTGATCGCCTATCTCGCGCTGGCGCGATTCTTCATGCAGATGTTCCGCGCGCCGTTCCGCAATCCCGTCGGCCACTTCGTCGTTTCGCTCACCGACTGGGCGGTGCTGCCGCTGCGGCGCTTCGTGCCCACTGCGAGGGGGCTCGATCTCTCCACGCTCGTGCTGGCGTGGCTCGCAAAGCTGATCGAGCTCATCGCGCTCTACTCGCTCGTCGGCGGAGGCCTCGCGACGGCAGGCACGCTGCTCTTCTTCTGGTCGGTGATAGAGCTGTTCCGTGCGTGCCTGTATCTCGCGATGTTCGTGGTGATCATCCACGTCGTCACGAGCTGGCTGAGCCCCTACTCGCCGCTCGCGC
>JBAVOG010000393.1:0-1601 GCA_049691875.1 Burkholderiales bacterium
CGGAGACGGCGGTGACGGCGCCGCAGGCTGTCACGCTGCACCGGCTGCTCGGCCTGGCGGCCGGGAGCGCTCCGCGGTATCACGCCGGCAATCAGCTCTCCCTCGACGTCGTGGTCGTGGATGAGGCGTCGATGATCGATCTCGCGCTGGCGGCGAAGCTCGTCGGCGCGCTTCCGGCCCATGCGCGACTGATCCTGCTCGGAGACCCCGATCAACTTGCCTCGGTCGAAGCGGGTGCAGTGCTGGCCAGCGTTGCGGATGCAGGAGGGGCGTATTCGCCGGCAATGGGGGCACGGCTCGAACGCCTGACCGGCCAGAGTGTTCCAATCGGATCATCGCCTTCCAGGCTGTCCGATTCCATCGTCCTGTTCGAGCAGAGCTATCGATTCGCTGCTGCGAGTGGAATCGGTCGCATCGCGCACGCAGTGCGTACCGGGGATGCCGGCGCGGCAATCGCGGCGCTGGATGCAGGTGGTGAAGCGACGTGGCAAAGTGGGGACGCAGAGGCGCTGGGCGACGCAATGTACCGCGGATACGAACGGTATTTCGAGGCGGTTCGCGCGGGTGCCGAAGCCGGACGGTGCTTCGCCGAGCTCGCGCGCTTTCGCGTGCTGGCGGCGGTGCGCGATGGTCAGCATGGCATGCATGCGCTGAATCGGATGGTCGAACGGCGGCTCGCGACGCGCGAACCGGCGGTGCTCCATCAGCGCTGGTACCCGGGTCGTCCGGTGATGGTGACGCGGAACGACTATGCGTTGCGTCTGGCGAACGGCGACGTCGGAATCGTGATGCGTGACGCTGCGGCGTCGGGCGGGATCGCGGTGGTATTTGAGGCGCCCGAGGGTGGACTGAGACATTTTTCACCGGCGCGCATGCCCGAGTGCGAGACGGTCTACGCCATGACCGTCCACAAGAGCCAGGGTTCCGAGTTCGACGCGGTACTCCTCGTGCTCCCGCCGGAGCCTGGGCCGGTCCTCTCGCGCGAGCTCGTCTACACCGGCATTTCGCGGGCACGCCGACGCCTGGCAGTCGTTGCGCAACCAGAAGTGCTGAAGTTCGCCATCGAGGTGCGCATAAAGCGGGACTCCGCCCTGTCCGAGCGGATCCGCAACCCCGGGCCGGGCGCGACTCTGGCACTATAAGCGCGCCCGACGGCATAGCGATCCGACCGCGACCGGGGTAATTTCGTCAGGCGCTTTGACGCAGAGCCACTGCGTACACGGAGTGATTCATGGACGTTAAGGCGATACAGGCACGACTTGCCGCGCATGCCGTGGAGCGGAACTGGGATCCGTTCTTCAGCCCGCGGAGCCTCTCGATGGCAGTTGCGGGCGAAGCCGGTGCGCTGCTCGCAGTGTTTCAGTGGCTGTCGGAAGACCAGGCGCGGCGAATCGGACAGACCCAGGACAGGGGGGCAGTGTCGGAATCGATTGCCGACGTGGTGCTCTATGCGCTGCGTCTCGCGGAGATGGTCGATGTCGACATCGAGGACGCGGTCCTCGCGCGGGCGGCTCTCAAGTATCCGGTCTCCGCTCGGCGCTTCGAGAGCGTGGACGAGACAGACGTGCGCGCGAGCGCGCCTTCGCCCCGCGAGTCGACGC
>JBAVOG010000394.1:0-11628 GCA_049691875.1 Burkholderiales bacterium
GACCCGCGCCGCGCAAGGCAAGCGCGAACGAGCCGCCGATCAATCCAACTCCGACAATCGCAATCTTGCTGATCGCCGCCACGCTATCGCGCGCCTTCGCCTAGCGCCCTCTCCAGCGCGACGAGGAATCGTTCGTTTTCCTCGCGCAGGCCGGTCGTGACCCGAAGATGATCCGGCATCCCGTACCCTGCGACCGGTCGCACGATCACGCCCTGCCTGAGCAGCCGCTGGTAGACGGCGCCCGCCGCGCTCTTGCCGCCTTCCCGCGGAATCTCGACGCTCACGAAATTCGCAAACGTGGGGATCCACCCCAGGCCCAGCCGCGCGAATCCGGCGGTCAGTTGCTTGATTCCGGCGACGTTGAGCTGATAGCTGCGCTCCACGAACGCCGCGTCCTCCAGGGCCGCCATGGCGGCGACCAGCGCCAGGTTGTTGACGTTGAACGGCTGGCGAACGCGATTCAGCATGGCGGCGACGTCACGGTGGCACAGGCCGTAGCCCACGCGCAGTCCTGCGAGTCCGTAGGCTTTCGAAAACGTCCGCAGGACGACCAGGTTCGGGTACTTCGCAAGCCAGGCAACGCTGGGGCAGCGCAACGGCGGCTCGAGATATTCGTTGTACGCCTCGTCGAGCACGACGAGCACGCCGCGGGGCGCCCGGCGCAGGAATGCCTCGACCTCGTCGGCCGGAAGCATCGTGCCGGTCGGATTGTTCGGATTTGCGATGAAGACCACACGCGTGTCCGGAGTGATCGCGGCAAGCATCCCCGCGAGGTCATGGCCGTATTCCTTGGCCGGCACCACGATGCTGTGCGCGCCGCGCGCCTGGGTCGCGAGCGGATAGACGGCAAATGCATGCTGCGCGAATACGGCCGCGCGCCCGGGCGCGAGAAATGCGCCCGCCACCATCTCGAGAAGATCGTTCGAGCCATTGCCGAGCACGATGCGATCCATCGCAACGCTCAGCCGGTCCGAAACCGCTTTCGTCAGATCGTATCCGTCGGGATAGCGCGCGAGCTCGGAGAGCGCCGCTTCGATCGCCGCCCGTGCCCGTGGGGAGAGCCCCGACGGATTCTCGTTCGACGCGAGCTTGACGATCTTCCGCTCATCCAGACCGAACTCGCGCGCAAGCTCGGTGATCGGCTTGCCGGGCTGGTACGGCGCGATCGCGCGGATGTAGCTCGGCGCCAGCTCGCAGGGGTCGCGCGGCTCGGCCGCACCCAAGTCCGCCTGTGCGGTCCGGGGGCTCTGCGACCGGGTTGTCTTTTCGCTCACAGCACTGCGCTCGGATACGAGCCGAGCACCTTGAGGAACGGGGCGATGCCCCGCAGCGCGGCGATCGCCGGCGCGACCTTCGCATCCTGCGCGTGGCCTTCGAGATCGACGTAGAACATGTACTCCCAGGCTGCCTGGCGCGAGGGCCGCGACTCGATACGCGTCATCGACACGCCGTGCTTTGCGATGGGTGACAAGAGCGCGTGCAGGGCGCCGGGGCGGTTCGGCACGGTCATGACCAGCGACGTTCGATCACGCCCGCTCGGCCCGGGCTCGAGCTGGCCGAGCACGAGGAATCGCGTCATGTTCTTCGGATCGTCCTCGATGTTGGCGGCCACGATCTGCAAACCGTAGCGGTCCGCGGCCACGGCAGGCCCGATCGCGCAGGCGGACGGTTCCTCGGCCACGCGTCGCGCGGCCTCGGCGTTGCTCACGAGCGGCACGCATTCGGCATGCGGAAGGTTGCGTGCAATCCAGCCGCGGCACTGTCCGAGCGACTGCACGTGCGAGTAGACGCGTTCGACCCCGTCCAGTCCGGCGCTCTTGCGCAGCGCGTTCTGGTGCACGCGAAGCACGACCTCCGCGCAGATCCTGAGCGGCGTGGCGAGCAGGAGATCCAGCGTGCGCCCGATCGCGCCCTCGGTGGAATTCTCGACGGGCACGACCGCGAACCCCGCTGCGCCGGTCTCGACCGACCGGAAGACTTCGTCGATCGATTCGTGCGCAAGCGCCTCCACGGCGCCCCCGAACTGCTTGGCGACCGCCATCTCGCTGAATGTCCCGGCCGGGCCGAGATACGCGACCTTGAGCCGCGCTTCCAGCCCACGACAGGCGGAGATCACCTCGACGAAAATCCGCCCCAGCGCGTCGCCCGAAAGCGGCCCGGGATTCTCGGCGATCACCCGTCGCAGCACCTCGGATTCGCGCTCCGGGCGATACACCGGTCCGTCCCCCTTGAGCCGCCCGATCTCCCGGGCATGGTCGGCACGCTCGTTCACGATCCGCACGATCTCGCGATCGAGCGAGTCGATCGCGGCGCGACGCTTGGCGATGTCGTCGCTCACGCGCTCACCGCTCCGCGGGCAGGAAACGTGCGTCCAGCACCCCTTCGATGCTGCGCAGGGACGCGATCACGGACTGTGATGGCGCGCTGTCCACGTCGAGCAGCGTGTAGGCGAGCTCGTCGCGCGACTTGTTGATCATGTTGTGGATATTCAGGCGATTCTCGCCCATCGTCGCCGAGATCTGCCCGACCATGTTCGGCACGTTCGCGTGCGCGACGCTCAGCCGGAAGGGCGCCTCGCGCTGCATCGCCACCGTCGGAAAATTCACCGAGTTGACGATGCTGCCGTTCTCCAGAAAATCGCGCAGCTGATCGACCACCATGACGGCGCAGTTGTCCTCGGCCTCGCTGGTCGAAGCGCCCAGGTGCGGCAGCGCGATCACCCCGGGGTGCGCATCGAGCGTATTGCTCGGAAAGTCGGTCACGTAGTACCGGAGGCGCTGCGCCGCAAGCGCCTCCAGCACGGCCGCGTCGTCCACGATCCCTTCGCGGGAGAAATTGAGCAGCACCGTACCCGGGCGAACCGACTGGAGATTGCGCTGGTTGACGAGGTGGCGCGTGGCCTCGACCAGCGGCACGTGCAGCGTGACGAAGTCACAGCTCCTGAGCACCTCGTCGATCGAGTGCGCCTTGCGCACCTGGGACGGCAGGCTCCAGGCCGCCTCCACGGTGATCTCCGGGTCGAAGCCGAGCACGTTCATGCCGAGGCGAATCGCAACGTCGGCGACGAGGCTGCCGATCTTGCCCAGCCCGATGACGCCGAGCGTGTGATGGGGCAGCTCGATGCCGGCGAACTGCTTCTTGCCGTCCTCGACCTGCCTGTGCAGGCTCCGATCGTCGCCCTTCAGCGACTTCACGAAGTCGATCGCAGGCACGAGATTGCGCGCGGCCATCAGCATGCCGGACAGCACGAGCTCCTTGACCGCATTCGCGTTCGCGCCGGGCGCGTTGAACACGGGAATCCCACGTGCGCTCATCACCTTGACCGGTATGTTGTTGGTCCCGGCGCCGGCTCGCCCGACCGCCTTCACGGTCGCGGGAATCGTCATGGCATGCATGTCCGCCGAACGCACGAGCACGGCATCCGGACGCGGTTCGTCCTTGGAGCATTCGTAGCGCTCGGCAGGCAGGCGCTTCAGCCCCACGTCCGAAACCTGGTTCAGGACGAGAATTCGATATCGGTCAGCCACGATTCGCCTCGAATTCGTGCATGTAGTCGACGAGCCGCTGCACGCCTTCGAGCGGCATGGCATTGTAGATCGAAGCGCGCATTCCGCCGACCGAGCGATGTCCCTTCAGCTGGACCATGCCGCGCTCCTTTGCGCCCTCCAGGAACGCGGCGTCGAGCTTGGGATCGGCCAGCGTGAACGGCACGTTCATCCGTGAGCGGTCCGATTTCCTGACCGGGTTGGCGTAGAAGGCCGAGCTGTCGAGATAGTCGTAGATCAGCTTCGCTTTCGCGATGTTCTTCGCTTCGATTCCCGCGACGCCGCCCTGGCGCTTGAGCCACTTGAACACGAGCCCGGCGATGTAGACCGCGTAGGTGGGCGGGGTGTTCGACATGGACTGCGCATCGGCGTGCACCTTGTAGTCGAGCATGCTCGGCGCACTTGCCGGCGCCTTGCCGAGCAGCGCGTCGCGCACGATCACGATGGCGAGGCCAGCCGGACCGATATTCTTCTGCGCACCCGCATAGATGAGCCCGTAGCGCGCCACATCGACGGGACGCGACAGCATGTGCGATGACATGTCCACGACCAGCGGAACGTCGCCGGTCTGAGGGACCCAGTTGAGCTCGACGCCGCCGATCGTCTCGTTCGAGCAGACGTGCACATAGGCGGCGGCCGGATCGAGCTTCCATTTGGCCTGCTCCGGCATGTAGCTGAAGTTCGCATCCTCGGAGCTGGCGGCGACGTTGACCTTGCAGAACCGCTGCGCCTCCTTGATCGCCTTCTTCGACCATTCTCCGGTATTCACATAGTCTGCGCCCGGCTTCCCGCCCAGCAGGTTGATCGGCACCATCGAGAACTGCAGCGTCGCCCCGCCCTGCAGGAACAGCACCTGGTAGCCCTGCGGCACCGCGAGCAACTCGCGCAGGTCCGCCTCGGCTTCCGCGGCGATCGCCATGAACTCCGGCCCGCGATGGCTCATTTCCATCACGCACATTCCGCTGCCGTGCCAGTCGAGCATCTCCTCGGCCGCCTGCCGCAAGACCTCCTCCGGCAGCACCGCCGGACCTGCGGAAAAGTTCAATACCCTGCTCACTCGTGGTTCCTTCCGGAATTGCGTTGCGACACGATCAACCGCATGCCATTCGACAAGTTTCACGACGATTGCGCAATGCGCGGGCGGGTCGGTCGCGAGGATGGTCAGTCCCCGTCCTTGGCGCTCCAATCCTCACCGTCGCCATCCTGAACATCGCCGTCGATGTCCTGGCCATTGCCGCGGTGAGCGCCGTTGCCACCGGCGGCGCCGACGATGTCGTCGTGGCCGTTACCGTTGCCGTTGGCCATGTCTTCGGCCTCGACGATCCGCTGGACACCCGCCAGCCGGGTCCCTTCGTCGAGGCTGATCAGGCTGACGCCCTGGGTCGAGCGTCCCATTTCGCGAATCTGGTCGACCTTGGTACGGATCAGCACGCCGCCGGTCGAGATCAGCATGATCTCGTCCTTGTCGTCGACGAGGGTCGCGCCGACGAGCTTGCCGTTGCGCTCGCTCGTCTGGATCGCGATCATCCCCTGCGTGCCGCGCCCATGACGCGTGTATTCGGCGATCGACGTCCGCTTGCCGAATCCATGCTCGGTGGCCGTCAGCACGCTCTGGTTCTCGTCGGCAGCGACCAGCATCGAAATGACGTGCTGGCCGTCGTTGAGGCGCATCCCGATCACGCCACGGGCCTGTCGACCCATCGGACGCACGTCCTCCTCGGCGAAGCGCACCGCCTTTCCGGCATCGGAGAACAGCATGACGTCGTGCTTGCCGTCCGTGATGGCGACGCCCACGAGAAAATCGGCGTCGCCGAGCCCGAGCGCGATGATGCCCTTCTTCATCGGCCGCGAGAAATCGGTGAGCGGCGTCTTCTTCACGTAACCGCTGGCCGTCGCCATGAACACGAAGTGCTCCTCGTCGAAGCTCTTCACCGGCAGCACCGCGTTGATCCGCTCGTTCTCTTCGAGCGGAAGCAGGTTCACGATCGGCTTGCCGCGGCTCTGGCGGTTGCCCTGCGGCACTTCGTAGCCCTTCAGCCAGTACACGCGTCCGCGGCTGGAGAAGCACAGCATGTAGTCGTGCGTGTGCACCACGAACAGCCGGTCGACGAAATCGTCTTCCTTCGTCGCCGCTGCCTGCTTCCCACGCCCGCCGCGCCGTTGCGCGCGATAGTCCGCGAGAGGCTGCGCCTTGATGTAGCCGGTGTGCGAGAAGGTGATGACCACGTCCTCGGGCGTGATGAGGTCCTCGAGCACGATGTCCTCGGCATTGAGGACGATTTCGCTGCGACGCTCGTCGCCGTACTGTTCACGGATCTGCCTCAGCTCGTCGCCGATGATCTCGGTGATGCGCTCGGGCTTGGCGAGGATGTCGAGGTAGTCCGCAATGCGCTCGAGCAGCTCGCGGTAGTCGGCGACGATCTTGTCCTGCTCGAGACCGGTCAGCCGCTGCAGTCGCAGCTCGAGAATCGCCTGCGCCTGCGCATCCGACAACCGGTAGCCATCCGGCGTCATTCCGAACCCAGGCGGCAGGTCCGTGGGCCTGGACGCGTCGGCGGCCGCACGCGCGAGCATCTGCTCCACGACCGTCGAGCGCCAGGTGCGATCGAGGAGCTTCTGCTTGGCCTCGGGAGGCGTCTGCGCGGCCTTGATCAGGGCGATGATCTCGTCGACGTTCGAGAGCGCGACCGCCAGGCCTTCCTGGACGTGCGCCTTGCGGCGCGCCTCGCGCAGCTCGTACACCGTGCGGCGGGTGACGACCTCGCGCCGGTGCGAGAGGAACTCGTCCAGCATCTGCTTCAGGTTGAGCAGCCGCGGCTGGCGGTCGACCAGCGCGACCATGTTGATCCCGAAGCTGTCCTGCAGCTGAGTGTGCTTGTAGAGTTTGTTCAGGATCACTTCCGGGAGCTCGCCGCGCTTGAGCTCGATCACGACCCGCATGCCGGACTTGTCGGACTCGTCCTGGACGTGCGCGATCCCCTCGAGCCGCTTTTCGTTCACGAGCTCCGCGATACGCTCGAGGAGTGCCTTCTTGTTGACCTGGTAGGGCAGCTCGTCGACCACGATCGCCGTGCGATTCCCGCGCTCGATCTCCTCGAAGTGGGTGCGCGCACGAATCACCGCACGCCCGCGACCGGTCCGATAGGCCTCGTGCACGCCGGCGATGCCGTAGATCAGGCCGCGCGTGGGGAAGTCGGGCGCCTGGATGATCTTGATCAGCTCGTCGATGGAGATTGCGGGATTCGCGAGGAGCGCGAGACAGGCGTCCACTGTTTCGCGCAGGTTGTGCGGCGGAATGTTGGTGGCCATTCCGACCGCGATGCCGGAAGACCCGTTGATCAGCAGGTTCGGTATCCGGGCCGGCACCAGCGCCGGCTCGCGCTCCTTGCCGTCGTAGTTGGGGACGAAATCGACGGTTTCCTTGTCGATGTCCGCCATCAGCTCCGAGGCGATGCGCTCGAGTCGGCACTCGGTGTAGCGCATCGCCGCCGCGTTGTCGCCGTCGATCGATCCGAAATTGCCCTGACCGTCCACCAGCGGGTAGCGCAGGCTGAAATCCTGCGCCATGCGGACCAGCGTGTCGTAGATCGCCGAGTCGCCGTGCGGGTGAAACTTGCCCATCACCTCGCCGACGACCCGCGCGCACTTGACGTAGGGGCGGTTCCAGACGTTGTTCGCCTCGTGCATCCCGAAGAGAACGCGCCGGTGCACGGGCTTCAGGCCGTCTCGCACGTCGGGCAGCGCACGCCCGACGATCACGCTCATCGCGTAGTCGAGATACGACCGGCGCATCTCCTCTTCGAGGCTGACCGGCAGGGTTTCCTTGGCGAACTGATCCATCTCTCGCGGGCTTTGGGAGGCGCGGACGGCATGCGATACGGGCCAAATAAGGGCCGATCGCGCACCGAGCGTCCGAGTCGATCAAAAAGGTTGAAATGTTACCATTTGCGACGCGCTCAAGCCACGCAGGAGAAGGTCCGGGCGGGTCTGGGCGGCCCCGTTTTTCGGCTTCCCCGATAGGTCCCGATTGGTGTACCATCCCGGGCGCAAGACTTTGAGCGGGAGCGCCGTCACACGGCTCGAATCCCGCCGGAACAACGAGCCACAACAGGGGGTGTCCTTTGAAATCCATAGCCAAGAGCCTTATTCTCACTTGCGCCGCTGCGCTTGGTCTCACCGCGCTTTCCGTTTCCGCCCAGGCCCCGCCACCGAACGGTCCGTTGGGCGGTCCAGAGGCCTACGTCATCGATGCCCGCGGCCAGATCGTGAAGAGCCCGCAGGGCATGTGCTGGCGCACCCAGTGGTGGAGCCCGGCGACCGCAGGCTGCGAATGCGACAAGGACATCCTGCCGGCCGCACGTTGCGCGCCGCCGATGGCGCCGAAACCTGCGGCCGCGCCCGCGCCGGCCCCGATGGCCAAGCCCGCAGCGAAGCCAGGGGTCTGCAACTTCACGGCACGGCTCACCGGTGATGCGACGTTCGAATTCGACAAGTCCGCACTCAGGCCGGCCGCTCGGGCGCAGCTCGACCGCGACGTGATCGGCCGTTTGGGCTCGTGTGGTTCGATCTCGGGTGTCAGCGTCAACGGACACACCGATCGCATCGGCAGCGCTTCGTACAATCAGAAGCTTTCCGAGCGGCGCGCAAACGTCGTCAGGGACTACCTGATCAGCAAGGGCATGGACAAGAGCAAGATCGAGACGTTCGGCTACGGCAAGACCCAGCCGATCAAGTCCTGCCCGGACACGAAGGACTTCAAGGCGCTCATCGCGTGTCTCGCGCCGAACCGCCGTGCCGACGTCGAAGTGAGAGGCCCGGCCAAGTAAGTCCAGGCTCCGCAAAATCCGCCCCGCCGAGCGCGGGGCTTTTTTTTTCAGGCTGCCCCGACCATGGCCACCGGCACCCGCCCACCCCAACCCGCGGATCTGGCGATCGAGGCGCGTTGGGTGGTGCCGGTCGAGCCGGCCGGAGTAGTCTTAGAGAACTATGCGGTCATCGTGCAGGCGGGCCGGATCGCCGCGATCCTGCCCGCCGCCGATGCCGCCGAGCAGTACGCTCCGGCCGAGATCCTTCAGCTTCCGGACCACGTTCTCATCCCGGGGCTCGTGAATCTCCACACGCACGCCGCCATGGCGCTCATGCGGGGCCTGGCCGACGACCTGCCGCTCATGACCTGGCTCAAGGAGCACATCTGGCCGGCCGAGGCGCGTCACGCGTCGCGCGAGATGGTCTACGACGGCACGCTGCTTGCCGCGGCGGAAATGCTGCGCGGCGGAGTCACTTGCGCGAACGACATGTATTTCTTCCCGGACGCCGCCGGCCGCGCATTCGTCGATGCGGGCATGCGCGCTGCCATCGGGCTCATCGCCATCGAGTTCCCGACCGGGTACGCGTCCGACCCCGACGACTATCTCGCCAAGGGCGTCGCGGCACGGGATGCGTTGCGTGATCAGTCCCGGCTGACCTTCTGCTTCGCGCCCCACGCCCCCTATACGGTCGGCGATCGCACGTTCAACCGCATCGGCACGATGGCAGAAGAACTCGATCTCCCCATCCACCTTCACCTCCACGAGACGGCGGATGAAATCCGCGCGAGCGTAGCGACCCATTCGGTGCGACCGATACAGCGACTCGAATCGCTCGGTCTGATGTCGCCACGGCTGATCGCCGTTCACGCAGTGCACCTGAATGACTCCGAGGTGGCCCTTCTCGCGCGCAATGGCTGCTCCGTCGCGCACTGCCCGTCGTCGAATCTGAAGCTGGCGAGCGGATTCGCACCGGTTCCCGCCCTGCTCGACGCCGGGGTCAATGTGGGACTCGGCACCGACGGGGCCGCCAGCAACAATCGCCTGGACGTGTTCCAGGAAATGCGCACCGCCGCGCTGCTCGCCAAGGCCGTATCGGGCAATCCGGAAACCATGCCCGCGCACGCCGCCCTGCACGCCGCCACCTTGGCCGGCGCGCGCGCGCTCGGACTCGACCGGGCTATCGGCTCGATCGAGATCGGGAAGTCGGCCGACCTGTGCGCCGTCTCGCTGGCAAGCCTCGAGACTCGACCGTGTTACGACCCGGTATCTCATCTGGTGTATGCTGCCGGCCGCGAGCACGTCACGGACGTGTGGGTCGACGGGGATCGGGTGGTGCGAAACGGGGAGCTTCTGCCCGCCAAGTTGCTCGACTTGGAAAAATCCGCGCTTTTATGGCAAAATTGCTTTTCGAAATAGGAATATGGGACAGCGGACCGGTAGCGAAGGTCGTGCCATGGATGGTGTCCGTTCCGCGGTTTCTGTTCCAGACTGTTTCGTTTGTTGGTGATCGCGTTACCCAGTACCGTCCGGTCATACCGTTTCGCACGCTTACGCAATTCACGCAATCGGCTCGCAGGGTGTCCACTGAACATTTCGCTCAATCCGCTTATCTCCACTAGCGGCTTCGCCGGCTGACTCGCGCACGGACTGCGCGCTTCCAAATTCAAATCCAGAGAGGAAAGCATGTTCAATAACTCAAGAAAACATCTGTTGACAGTCGGCGTGCTGGTGTTGGCCGCGACCGCCTCCCAAGCGTTTGCCCAGCCGGGAATGATGGCCAACGTGCCGAAGGGCCCGCTCGGCGGGCCGGAGGCCTACGTCCTCGACGCGCAGCGCCAGATCGTGAAGAGCCCGCAGGGGATGTGCTGGCGCACCCAGTGGTGGAGCCCCGCGACTGCCGTCTGCGAGTGCGACAAGGACCTCATGCCGCAAGCCGCTTGTACGGTACCGCCGCCGCCGATGGCGAAGCCGATGCCGCCGAAGCCCGCTCCCGCACCGATGCCCGTCACGCAGAAAGTGACCCTGTCGGCCGACGTGCTGTTCGAGTTCGATCGCTACGCGCTCAAGCCCGAAGGCAAGGCCAAGCTCGATGAGCTGGTCGGCAAGCTCAAGGATCTGACGCTCGAGGTCATTATCGCAGTCGGACATACCGACCGGATCGGCAGCAAGGAATACAACCAGAAGCTCTCCGTGCGCCGCGCCGAATCGGTGAAGGCCTACATGGTGAGCAAGGGTGTTCAGCCGAACCGGATCTACACCGAGGGCAAGGGCATGACTCAGCCGGTGAAGGAGTGCAAGGACACGAACTTCAAGGCGCTCGTTGCCTGCCTGCAGCCGAATCGCCGCGTGGACGTGGAAGTCGTGGGAACGAAGAAGTAGCGGGACGACACGGCCCGGAAAAAGCCCAGCTCCGGCTGGGCTTTTTTTTCTCCCGTCGGCGCTTAAACTCCGTGTTTGCCACGCTGTCGGACCTGACATGAGCGAGAACACTCCGACCATCAACGCCGATCCAGGCGAGCTTGCAAAGTTCAGCGACCTCGCGCACCGGTGGTGGGATCCCACGAGCGAGTTTCGCCCCCTGCACGAGATCAATCCGCTCCGCCTGGCGTGGATCGACGAGCAGGCCGGGCTTTCCGGCAAGCAGGTGCTCGACGTCGGATGCGGCGGCGGCATTCTCACGGAAGCCATGGCACGCCGGGGGGGAGCGGTCAAGGGCATCGATCTCTCCGACCGGGCGCTGAAGGTCGCCGAACACCACCTCCTCGAGAGCAAGCTCAGTGTCGATTACGAGAAGATCGCAGCCGAGGATCTGGCGGATCGCGAGCCGGCACGCTATGAAGTCGTGACGTGCATGGAGCTTCTCGAGCACGTCCCCGATCCGGCCAGCACGGTCCGCGCATGCGCCACACTCGCAGCGCCGGGCGCGCACCTCTTCTTCGCCACGATCAACCGCAACCCGAAATCCTATCTATTCGCGATCATCGGCGCCGAATACGTGCTGAACCTCCTGCCGCGAGGCACCCATGATTACGCCAAGTTCGTCAGGCCGTCGGAGCTGTCGCAGAGCTGCCGCAACGCAGGCCTCACGGTGCAAAACCTGGTCGGCATGACGTACAACCCCTTTACGCGCATCTACTCGCTCGGACGCGATACCGATGTGAATTACATCGTGCATGCCGTGAAAGCCTGACTCTTGATGCGAGCCGTTCTATTCGACCTGGACGGCACGCTCGCCGACACTGCGCCGGACCTGGCGCGCGCACTGAACAGCCTGC
>JBAVOG010000395.1:0-2331 GCA_049691875.1 Burkholderiales bacterium
ATAAGGCGAACGGTGATGGGAAGGCGAAGCCGAAGGGCAAGGTCCATGCTGGTGCGCACCGTCCGCTGCATCCCAACCCGACGCGGCGGCGGGAGATGCTGGCCGAGCGGTGCAGCCATTGCCACACCGATGTGAGCGGCGTTTTCCAAGAGGCTGTGCACGCCTATGACCGCATCGAGGTTCCCGAGATCGTACCGGATGTGACCCGCGTGACGCTTTATGGCGGGGTCTGCCCGTGCTGCGCGCGGCGGTTCAAGGCATCCCCACCCGCGGGGTTGGAGCCGGGCTCGCCGTTCGGGGTAAACCTGCGGGCCTTCGTGCTGTACCTGCGCTTCGCCCAGGCGATCCCGTTCGAACGTCTGGCCCGGCTGATGTCGGATCTTTTGGGGCTGGAGATCAGCGAGGGGGCGCTCGCCAACCTGCTGGAGGCGAGCGGCGATGGTTTTGCCCATCAGGCAACCCTGATCCGCGACCGGCTCTTATCGGGCACCATCCTGCAATCCGATGAGACCAGCGCCAGGGTCGGCAAGAAGACCTGGTGGACCTGGGTATTCCATAACGGCGACAGCGCCCGCTTCGTGGTCGCCCCTAGCCGGGGCAAGGTGGTGGTCGCGGAATTCCTCGGCGACTTCCGCCCGGAATTCTGGGTCTCCGACCGGCTTGGCGCCCAGATGGGCTGGGCCAGAACGGGGCATCAGGCCTGTCTCGCCCATCTCTTGCGCGATGTCCAATACGCCATCGATGCCGGCGACGAGTGCTTCGCGCCCGGCATCAAGAAGCTCTTGAAGCAGGCCGTCGCGATCGGCCGCCGACGCGGCCGGCTTAAAGACTCCACCCTCGCCGTTTACGAGGCCAAACTGGAAACGCGGCTCGACCAGTTGCTGCGGATCGAGCCTACAGGCGAGCAGGGACAAAAGCTGGTCAGGATCATCAAGAAGTTCCGCCAGAACCTGTTCGTCTTCGTCACCAACCGGGATGTTCCGCCGACCAACAACGGCTCGGAACAGGCGCTCAGACCCTGCGTCATCTTCCGCAAGGTCACCAATTGCTTCCGCTCCGAATGGGGTGCCAAGCTCTACGCCGATGTCAGGTCGGTGTTCGAGACCGCCCGACGACGCGGCGCTCCCATCCTGCAATCCATCCGCCTAACCTTGGACGGAGAGCCTCTGCCCGCCGGCCCTTGAGGTCGCTTGCGGTCACCAACACCATCGCGCAAAACATCGGTGATGGGGCATCGCGGCCGATGTCCGATGCCGATAAGGATACCAAGATCATGGCCAGGACCAGCGTGCCGAGGAACAGTGCCGGCACGACCATCGTCAGTCTGAAGGTGACGCTGCGCGGCACGAAGCCGCCCATCTGGCGCCGGCTGGTGATGCCGGACACCATGACGCTCGACGACCTGCATCAGGCGATCCAGGCGACGATGGGCTGGGATGACGGCCACCTCCATACCTTTGACATCGACGGGCGGCCGTATGGCGACCGGCAAACCGTCGATGACGTCGCCGACGAAAATCGGCTGACGTTGAAGGGCCTGCTGAAATCCGGCGTGGCCCGCTTCGCCTACACCTACGACTTCGGCGACAATTGGGAACACACGGTCGCGATCGAAAAGACCCAGCCCGCTATCGACGCGGAGCCCTATCCGCTCTGCGTCGCCGGGAAACGCGCCTGTCCGCCAGAAGATTGCGGCGGGCCCTGGGGCTACCAGCATCTCCTGGAAGTTCTGGCCGACCCCGACCATCCCGACTATGCCGACCAGAAGGAGTGGATCGACGAAGACTTTAACCCAGACCACTTCGACACTGTTGCCGCCAATGCCGTCCTGGCCGCGCGCTTCAAGCGACGGTGACCCGGAGTCGAGCCGTCAGGCGGCAAAAGGGCGTGAGCAATTACAAGTTTACAGATTTAAGAGGCTGACAAAATGACCCCCTTGGCTGGAGGACCCGCATATGTTGTCGTATAACAACATGAGGAAGATGCTGAGCCCGAGGGCGGCGCAGTACGTGTCCTACGCCCTGATATTCGTTTTTCTTCTGCAAAAGCTGGCCTACAACTTTTTCTACTTTGATAGCGGGGCGCCATTTTCGGAAATCGGCTACGGGTTCGGCGAATACATCGATGCGCTGGTCAAAAGCGGCTCATATTCATCATGTCACGAATACGGCTGCAGCGACTCGTCGCGGATGCCGTTCATTCCTCTTTTTTACAGCACCATCGGCAGGGTAGCTGAAGACCAGCTTCAGCTTGCGATTGGCAAGAACATCATTATGTCGATTTTCTTTGCGGCGTGCGCCACCGCGTTGATGACCGTCTACAAGCCGATTC
>JBAVOG010000396.1:0-3342 GCA_049691875.1 Burkholderiales bacterium
CTGCGGCGGTTGGTCGGTGGCGGCTACCGGCCGGCGCGCCGACACGCGCGTCGGTTTGCCGACGCGTGCCTCCTTGGGAGAACCACCTGATTTTGTTTCCCTTTTGCCCACTCTTTTCGAGCCCGTCCGCCCATCCGGTCCCGTACGGAGCAATATATGAGCCGACTACCTGAGGAGCGCGGGATAACTGCCTATTTCTATTGGGGAAATCGATGGGTCGGGTGGCAAAATGCACATCCGGTTCCGATGGGCGCGCATGTGTGGCAGACGGACGGCGCAGGCGGGGGGAAGGAGCTGAGAACTTGTTCCTGCCGGAAAGCCGGGCCGGGAGCGGTTCGTGGAGGATTGCCGCGGGCTGAATGACGGGCATCACACCGTGCCGACGGGACGTCGACACTTACTTGCGGAGGGGGCGGTCGCTGCGTGGTGCTGGTGGCAGGATGCCGGTACGCGGGCTCAGCCGAGCAATTCTGCGAGTGTGTACCGGTAATCGCTCGCGGCTGCTTCCGCGACGGGATGATGCGCGTCGCGTACGACCCAGTGTCCGCCGACCATCACGTCGCGTACGAGGTTCGTGGCGCCGGAGAAGATGAGCGCGTTCGCGATGGCGTCCCCGCCGCGCGCGGCAAGATCCGCGTGAGTCGCATCGAGCACGACGAGGTCCGCGCGCGAACCCTGTGCGATGACGCCCATGCGTCGACCAAGCGCCTGTGCGCCGCCCGCGGCGGCTTCGGTCCAGAGCGTGGTGCCCACTGCCGGCGAATCGGCGCGCACGGTGAGATTCCGCTTGCGTCGCGTGAGGCGTTGCACGTACTCGAGCATTCGCAGCTCCTCGGCCGGGCTGCGCGAGATGTGACTGTCGCCGCCGATGCCGTAACGTCCCCCTGCGGCGCGAAAGTCGACGAGCGGAAAGATCCCGTCGCCGAGGTTGCCCTCGGTCGTGGGGCACAGTCCGGCGATCGCGCCGCTCGCAGCGAGAGCAGTGGTCTCGTCGCTGGTCATGTGGGTCGCGTGCACCAGGCACCAGCGCGCATCGACCGGCAGGTTCGCGAGCAGCCATTCGACCGGGCGCTGGCCACTCCAGGCGATGCAGTCGTCCACCTCCTTCGTCTGCTCGGCGACGTGCAGGTGGATCGGGGCGGAGGGATCGATCGCGGTGATCCCGGCGACCAGCTCCGCAAGGGATGCCGGGTCGGCTGCTCGCAGCGAGTGGGGGGCGATGCCCACCCGCACGTCGGGTCTGTTCGCGGCGACCACCCGGGCGCGCTCGACCATCGCCAGGATCGCGGCCGGATCGGTATCGAAGCGTCGCTGGCGCGGCTGCAAACCTCGTGCGCCGAAGTCCGACCACCGGTACAGCGTCGGCAGGAGTGTCACGCCGATGCCCGTCTCGCGCGCCGCGGCGAGGTGCGCAAGCAGGAACTCCGAACGTTCGGCGTAGGGTGTTCCGTCGGACTGATTGTGGACGTAGTGGAATTCGCCGACCGCCGTGTAGCCCGCACACAGCATCTCGATGTAAAGGTGGCGCGCGACGGCGAACGCCTGCTCGGATGTCAGGCGCGCCACGAACCGGTACATCAGCTCGCGCCAGGTCCAGAAGTCGTCGTCCGGCGCGCCGCGCACTTCGGTGAGGCCGGCCATCGCGCGCTGAAAGGCGTGCGAGTGCACGTTGGCCATGCCAGGCAGCGCGGGACCCGCAAGTACCTGCGCACCGTCGCGCGACGCACCCGGCTCGACCGCCGCGAAATCACCTCGTGAGTCGACGGTGATCGCGACATCACGTGCCCAGCCGCCGGGCAGGAGCGCCTCCGTCGCGAAATAGCGTGTCACGCAGCCTCCATGAACGCTTCGACCATCGCGCGCAGATGCGGTCGCACGCACGCAGCGAGGTCGTCGCGAAAGCGGAACGGCGCGGACTCCTCCATGTAAGTCGCCTCCGATAGCTCGAGCTGGAACGCGTGCACGTTTTCCGTGGGACGACCGTACCGGCGCGTGATGTAGCCCCCCTTGAAGCGACCATTCAGCACCGCGCGGTATCCCGGCGCGCGGGCTGCGACCGCCAGCACCGCCTCGCCCACGCCGCTCGCGCACGAACGATCTTCCGCCGTGCCGAGATTGAAGTCGGGCAGCGTTCCGTCGAAAAAGCGCGGCACCACGGAAAAGATCGAGTGCGCGTCCCACAGCAGCGCGCGACCGTGCTGGGCCTTCAGCCGCTCGATCTCCTTGGCAAGCTTTGCGTGATAGGGCGTCCAGTACTGCGCCACCCGATCGGCAATTTCTTCGTCGTCCGGCACCTCATCCGGTGCGTAGATCGGCTGTCGGTAGAAGGTGTCGACGGGGCAGAGGCCGGTCGTGTCCTGGCCGGGGTAGAGGTTCGCGTTGTCGGGCGGGCGGTTCAGATCGACGACGTAGCGGGAATGCGTCGCCACGAGCACCGATGCCCCGAGCGCGTCGAGAAAATCGTACAGCCGTTCCATGTGCCAGTCGGTATCGGGAACCGTGCGCGCGATCTCGGTCATGCGTTGCGCGAGCGCCTCCGGGATGTGCGTGCCGGTGTGCGGCATGGACACCAGCAGCGGACCGCTACCTTCGCGAAATGTGTAAGGGTCCATGCTCAGCCGCCGGACGGCAGCAGTTCGCCGGCGAACGCGTTGAACGCGCCTGCCGCGACGAGCCGCTTCACCGCCTCGATGTCGGGCGCGAAGTAGCGGTCCGCATCGTAGTGGGCGGCAACCCCGCGCACTTTCGTGATCGCCGTGTGCAGTGGCGATGAAGTGTGCAGCGGCGCGCGCAGCTCCACCCCTTGCGCGGCGGCGAGAAGCTCGATCGCAATGATGCCGGCACAGTTGTCCGCGACGTCCGCGAGACGGCGCGCGGCGAAAGTCGCCATGCTCACGTGATCTTCCTGGTTCGCGGAGGTCGGCAGGCTGTCCACGCTGGCGGGGTGCGCGAGGGACTTGTTCTCGCTCGCGAGCGAAGCCGCCGCGACCTGGGCGATCATGAAACCGGAGTTCAATCCGCTGTCCTTGACGAGGAATGGCGGCAGGCGGCTGATGCTCGCGTCGATGAGGAGCGCGATGCGCCGCTCGGCGATTGCGCCGATTTCCGCGCAGGCGATGGCCAGCGTGTCGGCAGCGAGCGCAACCGGCTCGGCATGGAAATTTCCGCCAGACAGCACCTCGTCAGTTGCGGCGAAGATCAGCGGGTTGTCGGACACGCCGTTCGCCTCGATCTCCAGCGTGCGCGCAGCCGAGCGAATCACGTCGAGGCATGCGCCCATGACCTGGGGCTGGCAACGCAGCGAGTAGGGGTCCTGCATGCGGTCATCGCCGCTCACGTGCG
>JBAVOG010000397.1:0-5225 GCA_049691875.1 Burkholderiales bacterium
GCTGCTACGTGCCCGCGCGACGCGCGCGCGTGGGCCCGATCGATCAGATCTTCACGCGCATCGGCGCCGCCGACGACCTGGCGGGCGGGCGCTCGACCTTCATGGTGGAGATGACCGAGGCCGCGGCGATTCTCAACAACGCGACGGAGTCGAGTCTGGTCCTCATGGACGAGGTCGGTCGAGGCACCTCGACATTCGACGGGCTCGCGCTTGCCTGGGCGATTGCACGACACCTCGTCGAGCGTAGCCGCTCCTTCACGCTGTTCGCCACCCACTACTTCGAGTTGACCCGCCTCGCGATCGAGCATCGCGAAGCGGTGAACGTCCACGTGAGCGCGGTCGAGCACAAGGACACGATCGTGTTCCTGCACGCCGTGGAGGAAGGACCCGCCAGTCAGAGCTATGGCCTGCAGGTCGCCGCGCTTGCCGGCGTGCCCGGCAGCGTGATTCGCGCCGCACGGCGCAATCTGCAGGCGCTCGAGCAGCAGAGCCTGTCGCGCGACGGGCAGCCCGATCTGTTCGGGTCCGCGCCGCCGGAACCGGAAACCACGCGCCACCCGGCCATGGACCTTCTCGACGCCGTGAACCCCGACGAGCTCTCGCCGCGCGACGCGCTCGAGCTCGTCTACCGCCTGAAGAAGCTGTGAGTCGCCGCGCAGTCGCGTTCGCGCTCGTCGCGGCGCTCACGCTCGCGGCGACATTGCTCTCGTCGGCGGTCTCCGCCCAGAATCGATTCAGCTTCGCTCTGGTGGGGGACACGCCTTACCTCCCATTCGAGGCGCAGGCGTTCGCATCGATGCTCGCCGCACTCGATGCGGAGCCGCTCGCATTCGTCGTGCACGTGGGCGACATCAAGGCGGCCCGGACTCACTGCGACGATACGCTCTTCATGGATCGCAAGCGCCTCTTCGAGGCTTCGCGCCACCCGTTCGTCTTCATTCCGGGCGACAACGAGTGGACCGATTGCCATGCTTCCGGGACCGATCCCGTCGAACGCCTGGGCGCACTGCGGCGCATCTTTTTCGCAGGCAACGAAAGCCTGGGCGAGCGCCACATCCCCCTGACGCGCCAGTCGAGCGATCCGCGATTCGCCGAGTATCGTGAGAACGTCCGCTGGATCTATGGCGATATCCTGTATGTCGCGCTGAACGTTCCCGGCAGCAACAACAATCTCGGCCGCACCGCAGAGATGGACGCCGAGCATCGCCGCCGCATGGCCGCGGTGTTCGCGTGGCTGGAGGACTCGATGCAGCTTGCCGAGCGTCGCCGGGTTCCCGGCGTGGTGGTCCTGATCCACGCGGATCCGGGATTCGACGGGCAGGCCCAGCGGCCACGCGGTGCCCCCGATGGATACGTCGAGCTCCGCGATGCGCTTCACGCGCACGCCCGGTGGTTCGGGCGTCCGATGCTGCTCGGCCACGGAGACGGCCATGTCTTCCGGAACGATCACCCGCTGCGCGATCCCGTGAGCGGAGTGCCGCTCGGGAACTTCACGCGCGTCGAGGTTCCCGGATCACCGTCCGCCGAGGCGGTGATGGTGGATGTCGATCCGGCGAGTTCGTCGGTTTTCAGCGTCCGTCCACCGGCATCGCAAGCGATCTTTCCCGAAAATCCCTGAGCGGCGTCGCCGCGCTCACCAGCGGAACGTCAGACCGAAGAGCACTGCCACGCCCAGCGCCGGGCGCTGGAACCCACGCTTGACGCCCACGTCCAGATCCACGTTCTTGGCCGGTGAATAGATTCCGCCGACGACCGCGCGGACCACGCCCTCGGCACCGTACTCGAGGGGATTGGTGTCATAAGCGAGGTCCGCGATGAGTTTGACCCGTTCGGTGGCCTGCCACGTGACGGCTCCCGAGACGTGCCAGAGCGAGTGCCGCTCACCCACGATATTGTTGTAGAGATAGCCGAGATGGGAGTGAAACGCGACCGGTCCCGGTTCGTAGGAGAGCACGAAGAGCGATCCGGCGGCCCAGTTCCCCCGTCCCAGTCCCCGCGCCTCGCTACCGACCGGAATCACGACACCCGGCTTGACGGCGAGACTCAATGGCCCGTGCTCCAGGAATCGCCACTTCAGGTCCACGGTCACGTCCGAGAGCCCCGTCTCCCGCGGCTGCGCCAGGCCGTCGTCGAGCGTCAGGCGCAGATAGGACGTCCCGATCTGCAGATCGGCGGTGTCGACCAGCCCGTATGAGACCAACGCCGCGGGCTGCTCGGCCGTCAGTGTCCCGGCATCGGTCGACTCGCGCCCGCGCTCGCCTGTGAGCTCGAGCTGGAAGTTGCCCTTCCCCTGGGTGCCGGTGTCCTCGGTGAGCAACGGATGTGCAGCGTGTGCAGCGTGACCGATGATCGCGCCGACCAGCGCGAGGGCGAAGCGTCGCATGCTCCGCGCGGCGGAGGGCGGTCTCAGTCCCCGGCGTGCCGCGCGATGAACGCCTTCACCGCACCGACGCCGGGGTCCATGATCTCGACGCGCTGCGGCAGTCGCTCCAGTCCTTCGTAGCCAGGCGGCACGTCCGGGTCGCGACCGATCGCCGCGCGTATCGCCTCCGCGAACTTCACCGGCTGCGCGGTCTCGAGGCAGATCATCGGCGTTGCCGGCTCGCGATACTCCCGCGCGACCTTTATCCCGTCGGCCGTATGGGTGTCGACGAGGATGCCGTAGCGCTGCTGCACATCGCGAATCGTCGCCAGCCGGTCGGCGTGGGTACTGCGACCGGACACGAAGCCGAATTCCGGCAGCTTCGCCAGATACGGCGTGCCGACGAGGTCGAATCCGCCCTGCTTGCCGACCTGCCGCCAGAGTTCCGCCACGACGCCCGCCGCCTGGTCCACGAGGTCGTAGACGAAGCGCTCGAAGTTCGAGGCTTTCGAGATGTCCATCGAGGGGCTCGAGGTCTGCTGGACCTCCGCGCTCGCACGCACGCGATACCGACCCGTGCTGAAGAACTCGTGCAGCACGTCGTTCTCGTTGGTGGCGAGAATGAGCGCACGGATCGGCAGGCCCATCATGCGCGCGATGTGCCCCGCGAAGATGTTGCCGAAGTTTCCGGAGGGCACCGCGAAGGACACCGGCGCCCCGACGTCCGCCCCATTCTCGGCGACCGCCGCGAAGTAGCCCTTGAAGTAGTACACGACCTGGGCGACCACCCTTGCCCAGTTGATGGAGTTCACGGTTCCGATGCGATATCGCGACTTGAACTGCGCGTCGCCCGACACCGCTTTCACGAGGTCCTGGCAGTCGTCGAAGACGCCGCGGATGGCGATGTTGAAGATGTTCGGATCCTGCAGCGAGTACATCTGCGCGGATTGAAACGCACTCATCTTCCCGTGCGGAGAGAGCATGAACACCCGCACGCCACGCTTGCCGCGGAGGGCATATTCCGCCGCGGAACCGGTGTCGCCCGAGGTGGCGCCGAGGACGTTGAGCTCCGCACCGGTCCGCGCCAGGACGTGCTCGAACAGGTTGCCGAGCAGCTGCATCGCGACGTCCTTGAACGCGAGCGTGGGCCCATTCGAGAGCCGGAGCAGGTGCAGCCGCGGTTCGAGCGTCGCGAGCGGGGTGATGGCGTCGGTCCGGAAGATCTCCCGCGTATAGGTCTTCCCGATCAGCGCCCGCAACTCGCCCTCGGCGATGTCGTCGACGAACAGCCGGATCACCTCGAAGGCCAGATCCGGATAGGCGAGTGTCCGCCAGCGCTCGAGCGTCGCGCCGTCGATCTTCGGATAGTGCTCGGGCATGACGAGCCCGCCGTCGGGCGCGAGCCCTTCGAGCAAGATCTCGCAGAAGGGTCGCGGCGACATGCCGCCCCGGGTGCTCACGTAGCGCATGCGCTACTCACAGGAGGTTTTCGAGCCGGATTCGCGTGACCTGCCCGGTCACGACCGGCAACCCTTCGATCGCGCGGATGGCCTCGTTCACCTGCTTCTCGCGCGCTTCGTGCGTGAGCATGATGATGTCGACCTGCTCCTCGCCCTCGCCCGGCTCCCGCTGGATCATGGCGTCGATCGAGATCATGCCGTCGGCGAGGATCCGCGTGATGTCGGCGAGCACGCCCGGCCGGTCGAGCACGCGCATGCGCAGGTAGTAGGACGTCACCACTTCCTCCATCGGCAGCACGCGCGCATCGGACAGCCGGTCTGGCTGAAACGCCAGGTGCGGCACGCGGTGCTCCGGATCGGCGGTGAGCATGCGCGTCACATCGACCAGATCCGCCACCACCGCGCTGGCCGTCGGCTCGGCACCCGCACCCGCTCCATAGTAGAGCGTCGGCCCGACCGCGTCGCCCTTCACGAGCACGGCATTCATCACCCCTTCGACGTTTGCGATGAGCCGCCGCTCCGGAATGAGGGTCGGGTGCACGCGCAGCTCGATGCCCTCGTCGACGCGCTTCGTCACACCCAGCAGCTTGATGCGATAGCCGAGGCTCTCGGCATAGCGGATGTCGGTCTGCGTGAGCTTGGTGATGCCCTCGGTGTAGGCCCTGGAGAACTGCATGGGTATTCCGAAGGCCAGGGCCGCCAGAATCGTCAGCTTGTGCGCGGCGTCGATGCCTTCGACGTCGAAGGTCGGATCGGCCTCGGCATAGCCGCGCGCCTGCGCTTCCTTGAGCACGGCCTCGAAGGAAAGCCCTCGGTCGCGCATCTCGGACAGGATGAAGTTCGAGGTCCCGTTGATGATGCCGGCGATCCACTCGATCCGGTTGGCCGTCAATCCCTCGCGCACCGCCTTGATGATGGGAATCCCGCCGGCCACCGCCGCCTCGAAGCCCACCATGACCCCGTTGGCCTGTGCCGCGGCGAAAATTTCCGTGCCGTGCAGAGCGAGCAGCGCCTTGTTCGCGGTGACCACGTGCTTGCCGTTGCCGATCGCGCGCAGCATCAGGTCCTTGGCCACGGTGTAGCCGCCGATGAGCTCCACGATGATATCGACATCCGCGCTCGCGACGACCGCGAACGCGTCCGGAACGATCCGCACGGCTCCACCGGTGATGCGCTTGGCCCGTTCGACGTCCTGGTCCGCCACCACCGAGATTCGGATCTCGCGACCGGCGCGCCGGCTGATCTCCTCGCGATTGCGGTCGAGCACGTTCCAGGTACCGCCACCCACGGTGCCGATGCCGAGCAGACCTACGTTGATTGGCTTCATGTCACGGGATTCTGATCATGGAACATTCAATCGCACCCGCGCGATCCTTCGCGCCCTGTCCCGCACGGCGCGGGCC
>JBAVOG010000398.1:0-4726 GCA_049691875.1 Burkholderiales bacterium
GTTCAGCCCGCAATCCATGCCGATCCGCCGCGCGCGGCTGAGCGTGGCCGCGGGAGTTGCTACGATGTCGTTCATCTTGTAGTCGGGATGGAATGCCGTAAAATGCACTGGCACATCCGGCCCGAGCTCCGTTGCCACCCATTTTGCGAGGGCACCCAGCTCGGCGTCGCTGTCATTCCGCCCCGGGATCAGCAGGGTCGTGATCTCGATCCAGACCCCGCTCGCGTGTTTCAGGTAGACCAGCGTGTCCAGGACCGGCGCCAGGTGCGCGCCGCACAGCTTGAAGTAGAACTCGTCGGTGAACGCCTTCAGATCGACGTTTGCGGCGTCCATTTTGGCGTAGAACTCACGCCGTGGTTCCGCATGTATGTATCCCGCGGTGACGGCCACCGTCTCGACGCCGGCTGCGTGACAGGCATCGGCGACGTCCATTGCGTACTCGGCGAAGATGACCGGGTCGTTGTAAGTGAACGCCACGCTCTTGCAGCCGAGCTCGGCTGCTACCTCGGCGAGACGCTCGGGCGTAGCTGCGTCGGCGAGCGTGTCCATCTCGCGCGACTTCGAAATGTCCCAGTTCTGGCAGAACTTGCACGCCAGGTTGCAACCCGCGGTGCCAAACGACAGGACAGACGAACCGGGATAGAAGTGATTGAGCGGCTTCTTTTCGATCGGGTCGACGCAGAAACCCGAGGAGCGCCCGTAGGTCGTGAGCATCATCCGATCGCCCACCCGCTGGCGCACGAAACAGGCGCCACGCTGGCCTTCGTGCAGGCGGCAATCGCGCGGGCAGAGGTCGCATTGCATGCGACCGTCGTCGAGCATGTGCCACCACCGGGCCGGATAAGGATCGGACATATCGAGTCGTCCGGGCGTCGTCAATGAGTCACGAACTCGCGCTCGGACCACTTCGTGACCTGGTAGCGCCAGACGGTGCACCGCCGAGTCGGAAATTCCTCGGTGAGGCCGACCTTGCGCTTCAGGTGCGCGAGAAACGTCTCTGCATCGGCCAGCTGCTCCCAGACTTGCGGCAGGAAGGTTCCGCGCTGCTCCGCCGCGGCCAGAATCAGGCCGTCCACGCCGGGGCGGAGCTGGGCGAGGAGGTCGTGATGATCGGCGAAGAGTATGCGCGTCGGACTGGACAGCACCGAGACCTCGACCTCGATTCCGCCGAGGTCCTGCGCGGTCAAGGGCGCAAACCGCGGGTCCGACAGAGCTGCCGCACGCGCGTTCGCTTCGACGTCCGCACCAAGCGGCCGGCGCGCCTGCAAGCTTCCGATGCACCCACGCAGGTCGCCGGCCTGCCTGAGGGTGACGAATGTCGCGCGATGCTCCCGCAACCATGGCTCCGCGGCTGAATCCGCGGCACTCTTATCCTGCGCCCCCAGCGCCGACGCGATGCCATCGCGCGCGAGCTTCAGCAGCGTCCGTCCATGGTCCTTGTCATACGCGGATAAATCGCCCTCCCAGAACGCCAGCGACGCATAGCCGACCACGCGGCCCGCGCCGCCCGCAGTGTCGCCCGAATTGCGTAAATCGAGCAGCTCGGGCTGCAGACCGCGGCGCCGTGCGGCGGCCAGAAATCCGGTGACGGGCGTCGCGCCGCATGCGTGCTCGTGATCGATTTCGGTGCGCATCGCGACGATGGCGTCGACGGTCGCCTGGTCCATCTCCCGCGCCTCGTCGTAGGGGTGATAGTGGGACAGATCCGAACTGATCACGATCAGCGTCTCCGGCCCGCCCCACAGTCGGTCGATCACCTCCGCAACCTCGTCCGCAGTGGCTGCGCCGACGACCAGTGGCACGAGCGTGAACTCCCCGAGAACCTCCTGCAGAAACGGAAGCTGGACTTCGAGCGAGTGCTCCTGCGCGTGCGTGGGCGGGAATTCGCTCACTTGCGGGAGGGTCAGCGCCAACTGCACGGAGTCTGCATCGATGGGAACTCGGCCGATGGGCGTATCGAAGGCCTCCGCGCCAGGCAGCGCCAGCCCTCGCACCGCGACGCGGTGACACGGTCCGAGCAGGACAACGCGCTTGGCGATTCCGCGCGCGGGCCGCAACAGCGCGTAGGCGTTGGCGGCCACCGGCCCGGAATAGATGTAGCCCGCATGTGGGACGATGAGCGCCTTCGGAAATCCCGGTCCAAGCCCGCGCTCGCGCGTCTCGTCGAGCATTGCCACGACATCCTTGACCAGAGCATCGCGCTCGCCAGGATAAAACGTACCGGCCGCTGCCGGAGGTCGAATCTTCCTCATGTTCCTCTTATCAAGAAACCTACTCTTGTTGGACCTCGGCGGGGTGTGAAAATTCAGGGTCTCTCGCGATTTTCTGGGGCACCGCCGCCCACCCGTCTAGCGTGCGTCGGCGCTCATGCGTGAGGCCCGCCATGCGCCCCCGCCTTGCGTGGATTCAAGTGTTCCCTGTAGCGATCCGCCCTGCAGGCGACCTTCCAACAGCAAGCGTGCCGCGCCTCGATTGAGCGGGGGCAGCAGCATTCGCACCCTGTCGCCGTGCACGACGAACTCGTCCAGTTCGACCGTCCGGGACCCTGTTGTCAATGTCGCCGCCGGCTTGAACTGCTCCTGTGTGACAAGTAGACGAGCAGGTTGCGACGCCAACGAGCTGGGCAGATCGAGTCGCCATGTGCCTGCCAGCCGCGCGGGAACGATGTAGAGATAGAGAACGGTGTAGGTGGTCCCGCTGATGGCCTTCTTCTCGGGCACGTCCAGCTCGACGACCCTGTCCGGGGGCCATGGCGACATCCCGTAGTCGTGTGACACCACCCGTGCGCCGGCCGGCATTTGCGCGCGGATGCGCGGGACCAGTTCGAGGACCATCTGCGGCAGCAGGTACAACGTGAGCACGTCCGCCTCGCGCAGATCGGTCTGGAAGAGGTCACGCTGCTCGAACCGGACCCGGCTCGCGACGCCGGCCTCCATGGCGTTCCGGTTTGCGAGCGTGACGAGCTCTGGATTGATGTCCACGCCAAATCCGCGCGCACCGAACCGCTTGGCCGCCGTCACGACCAGGCGTCCGTCGCCGCTACCAAGATCGATCAGCAGTTCATCGCGTTCGATCCGGGCGAGATCGAGCATCGCGTCGACGATGGGCCACGGCGTCGGAACGTATGGCGCTACCACGCGCTGGGCGAACGCCCGCACGGGCGAAAGCCCTGCAAGCGGAAGCGCGGAAAGCGCCGCGAGCAGCCGGCGCCGAGCGCTCGAGGAAACCGCACCTTGGCCCATCATGACGTCTCCAGAGTCTCGGGTGGATTCTTGTCGAGCATTTCGACGACGCCATCGAGCGCCACCGCGACGGACTGACGCCGCACCTGCTCCCGATCTCCTGCCAGGTGCAGAGTTCTGCTCTGCATCGCACCATCTCGCCGTGCCCATGCGAAACAGACCATTCCAACCGGCTTTGCCGGCGTCCCGCCCGTCGGGCCCGCAACGCCGGTGATGGCAAGCGAGATGCCGGCGTGGCTGTGCACCAGCGCGCCCTCGGCCATCGATCGCGCCGTTTCCTCGCTCACTGCACCGAAGCGGTCGATCGTCGCAGTCGCGACGCCGAGCATTTCATGCTTCGCCGCGTTCGAGTAAGTGACAAAGCCGCGATCGAACCAGTCCGAGCTTCCCGCGACTGCAGTCACGGCCTGAGCGACCCAGCCGCCGGTACAGGACTCCGCGCAGGCGAGCAGCAATCCGGCCGCCTTCAAGCGCGCACCGACCTTTTCGGCCAGGGACTGGAGCATCGGATCAGGCACGGACCCTACTCGGCGGTTCTGTCGCGCAATCCGTGCAGATAGGGATTGAGCGTGCTGTCGTTGTACATCTTGTACTGCCGGTAGATCTTGAACCGTGCGCGCCCCGCGACGCAACTGGCGAGAAGCTCTTCCAGGCAGCGGACGAGATCGGCGCGCTGCTCGACGAGGTGCGCGACCGGCGAAATGCCGGAACCGAGTTCCGCAAGCAGCAGTTCGTCGATTCGCTCGACGGCGTCGTTGCGACGTTGATTGTGGCCATCGATCGCACGATTGTTCGCGGCGATCGCACTGTCAGGCACATCGACGCGGCGCGCCTGGTGTTCCTGATTCCAGAGCAGTCCATTCTCGCGATGATTCAGGCCTATCAGCCGCCAGAGCTCCTCGTCGGGGCCGGAATGCACCGCGTCTTCCGGCCAGCCACGCTGGGCAAGACACTGGTCATGAAAGGTCGCGATGTCCTGAGCAACAGGCAGGCTTGGCATGGCGTCGCGGGGGAGACAAAACTGCGGGGAATTCTACGCGAGTGTGCCCGCCGCGCGGCGCAGATGGTGCTTCAGCCAAGTACAAATTTCGCCCCGGCAAGCACGATCAAGGCATAGAAGGCGGCCAGCAGATCGTCGAGCATCACCCCGAATCCGCCCTTCACCATGCGGTCTACAGACCTGATCGGCGGCGGCTTTGCGATATCGAACAGGCGGAATGCACAAAATGCCGCGGCCTGCCAGGCGAGATCCGGGGGGGTAAAGACCAAGACCAGCAGGAAGGCGACAACCTCGTCCCAGTTCATTCCGGGGTGATCGGCTGAACCCAGCGCGCGCCCCGTTCGCCCGCACGCCCAAACACCCAGCGCAAACAATGCCGGGAGCAAAGCAAGGATCCAGGCCGGATCAAGCCAATGCTCCAGCACGGCATAGAGCGGGAACGCCAGCAGCGTGCCGATTGTTCCGGGTGCGACCGGTGCAAGAC
>JBAVOG010000399.1:0-2053 GCA_049691875.1 Burkholderiales bacterium
TGGAGACCGGATTTGCGGCCATGCGCATGGGATGGGTCGCCTACATCATCCCGTTCCTGTTCGTGCTGTCGCCCTCCCTGCTCATGATCGGCGAGCCGTGGAAGATCCTGCTCAACGTCTGCAGCGCCTCGGCCGGCGTCTACATCGCGTCCGTGGCCGTCGTCGGCTATTTCACGCGGCCGCTCGGCCCCGCGCTTCGCGCGCTCCTTGCGATCGGAGGTCTGGCAGCCGTTTTTCCGGATACGGCTATCGGCGCCGGCGGCCTTATCGACCTCGCCGGCATCCTGCTCGGATCCGGTATTCTGGCGCGCGAGGTTCTGGCGACGCGCCACCTTGGCGAGCGCCCTGCCAACCCAGGAGCCTAATTCAAGCTTTGCTTTCGCCGCCGTCGCCTTCGCGATCGGGCCGATACTTGGTCTCCGGCTTGAGCCCCTTGCGCCGACGCTGCGCGCTGATCCGGCCGTTCTCGAGATACCGGCCTTCGGCGGCGCGTCGGGCGGCGTCATCCCACTCCGGCAGCCAGTCGCCGAGCGAATAGCCGAACCACGGCGCCTGTGGACGCAGCGGACCGAGGCCTAGCTCCTCCCAGATACCCCTGGCACGCTCCATGTATTCCTGCTTCGGCAGTGCGAGCGGCGGCATGTCGCTCTTCATGGTCGCATCCATCAGCATGGTCGAGTCTTCCTCCTGACCGTGCTCCCGCTTGGGCCCGTGACCCTGGCCGCGGTGCGGCACGATCTGCACATCCTCGACCGGATTCATGCGGTACGCCATCGCCCAGAACAGTGCGTCCGCATTGTCGACCTTGATGTCCTCGTTCACGGCAATGCAGATCTTGCCGCAATCGCCCTTGAAGAACGCCGCGCCGTAGAGGGCACGCCAGACTTCGGTCCGTGAAGTGCCCTTCTCAAGCGTGATCACCGTCACCCGCAGCAGGCCGGTGAGCGGCTCATGCAACGCCACGTGCTTGACGCCGCGGATGCCGAGCGTGTGGCGCAGATGGGCGGTGAACAGCGGCTCGTACGCCACGCGCTTGACTACGCTCGATTCGCTCGGCGCCACCTGACTGATGTAGGAAGGAATGATCGGCTGGTTGCGATGGGTGATCGCGGTCACCTGCATCGGCATGTTGAATTCCTCGAGGGCGACGTGACCATGCGACTCGCCGAACGGCGCCTCGGGTTCCAGATACTCGGTGTCGATGAGTCCTTCGATCACCAGCTCGGCTTCCGCCGGCACCAGGAGATCGACCGAGCGTGCCCGCACCACGTTTATCGGCTCACCGGCCAGGCCGCCCGCCACCGTGAACTCGTCGACGCCGATCGGCAGCTTCTGCGGGCCCATGAACGCCACGTAGGGCGGGCACCCGAGGACGATTGCGCACGGCATCTTCTCGCCCCGCTTCTGATACTTGAGATAGTGCTGGTAGCCGCCGGCGCCGCCGACACGCGTCGCCATGCGCACGACCAGCCGGTCCGGCGCCTTGAGCGCCGCGCGGTAAGTCCCCATGTTCTGGACGCCCGTTTCGGGATCGCGGGTGATGACGTTGGTCGCCGTCAGGGTCGGCGCGCTGTCGAACCCGGGCGTGGAGATCGGGATTGGCAGGCGGTCGAGACCATTGCCCTCCCCCTGCAACGCCGCGCCCTCCCGGACCACTTCGTGGCAAACGGCTTGATCCACCAGGCGCGGCGCGATCGGATTGGCAATCGCGTGATCCCACTTCGCCTGGATGTCGGACAGGTCCGCTTGCATGCCGACGCTATAGATCGCCGGGTTGGCTGCGATCGCGCCGACCACCACCGGGATATCGTACCGGCGGCCGCGACCGTCAATGATGTTGGTGAACAGAAACGCCTTGCGCTCCGCCTCCTCGATTCCGCCGACGAACTGCCACCGAACGAGGGGATGCAGCTCGGTATCCTTGTCGATCGCGCGATCGATCCTGCGCAGCAGCCCGCGCTCCTCCAGCTTGGTCAGGTGCTCGTGCAGATCCGGATACTTGCGCGAGTCATCGGCCATTACGCTTTCCTTCGTGACACGCACTGCGCTGCCG
>JBAVOG010000400.1:0-8747 GCA_049691875.1 Burkholderiales bacterium
CGGTCACACAGCGCGACATCGGTGGCGCGGACCTTCGCATGCCGTTCGAGGAGTCCGGCGAGCGTCTGGGTCATCGGTGCCGCCCTCGGTTCCCGCTGGATTCTGTTTCAGGGCGAAGCGCGCCGATCAGCCAATCTGCTGCGGCAACCAGGTTGCCAGTGCGGGAAATAACGAAAGCAGCGCGATCATGGCGAACAATGCGATGACGAAGGGAAGCGTTCCGACGATGAGATCGTTCAGCGAGCCTGATTTGCGCAGATTGTGCACCACGAAAAGATTGAGGCCAACCGGGGGCGTGACCAGTGCGGTCTCGATCAGGAGGATGATGAGGATGCCGAACCAGACCGGGTCGTAACCGAGGCCGAACATCACCGGGGCAACGATCGGGATGGTGGTGATCATCATGGACAGCGTCTCCATGAAACATCCCAGGATCACGTAAAACACGATCACGGCGAACAGCGTCCAGGCAGGCGACAGGCCGAGTCGCTCGATATAACCGGTGATCTGTGTGGTCAGACCGATCGCGGAGATGACGAAGTTCAGGAAATACGCGGCGACGACGATCAGCATCACCATCGCAGTGGAACGCATCGTTCCCTCGACCGCGTCGCGCAGCATGGCGAGCGACAGGCGCCCTTTCGCCCATGCCAGGGCGAGCGCCGCGACAACGCCGAGCGAGGCCGCTTCGGTCGGTGTGGCGATTCCCGCGTAGATCGAGCCCACCACCACCAGAAAGATGCCGAGCGGCGGGAGCAGGTGCACGAGCCCGGCAAAGCGCTCGTGCCACGTTGCATGCATGCGCCTGCCGCCCCAGGCGGGGCGCATCCAGCACAGGAAGGTAATCGTCGCCATGAACAGCAGCGCCAGTGCCACTCCCGGAATCATGCCGGCAAGGTAGAGCTTCGGCACCGAGGTGTTCGTGAGGACCGCGTAGATGATCAGGTTGATCGACGGCGGGATGAGAATGCCCAGCGTTCCGCCTGCAGCCAGCGTGCCCAGAAACAGCCTCTCGTTGTAGCCGAAGCGCTGCGCCTGCGGAAGCGCGACCGTCCCCACCGTTGCGGCGGTTGCGACACTCGAGCCCGAGGTCGCGGCGAACATCGCGCAGGCCGCCACGTTCGAATGCATCAGCCCGCCCGGCAGCCACGAGACCCAGTGGACGAGCGAGCCGTACATGCGCTCGGCGAATCCTGCACGCAGCAGAATCTCCCCCAGCAATATGAACAGCGGCACCGACACGAGCAGGAACTCGTTCGACGCCGACCAGGACACCTCTCCCATCGCCCGCACCAGCGGCATCTTCGAGAACACCGCCTCCAGGAAGAGCGCGAGCGTACCCAGCGCGGCCGCGACGGGAATCGCCATCGCGATCAGCAGCAGCAGAGCGACGAGGGTGGCGCCGATCACCGGGGCGGTCCGTGGCGCGCGACCTCGTGCGCGTATGTCGCCTCGTCGTCCGCGTCGTCCCGAACGCTGCGAGCGCCGAGCAGCGCACGGACAGTCTCGGTATCACCGGTGAGAAGCGCCGCAAGCGAACGCGTCAGCAGCAGGGCGATCGTGGCGAGGTACAAGGCGAGTCCCGTCACCCAAAGTGCCTGCGGAATCCACAGCGGCACCTTCAGCGCGCTGTTCGACCTGGCCGACAGGTCCCATGAGGTGGCAAGAACGTCGTAGGCGTAGTAGGCGAGGAACGTGACGAACATGCCCAGCGCGATCAGCGCGAGGATGTCCAGCACCGCGCACAATTTGCGCGGCAGATGCTGGTAGAGCGCGTCGACGCGCACGTTCGCACGCCGCAGCAGTGCAAAGGAAAAGGCCCACGCCGTGCCGATGGCGAAGGCATAGCCCGATAGCTCGTCCGCCCCGCCGAGGGATATCGTGAACAGCTTGCGCGCCAGCACGTCCACCGACACGGTGAATGCAGCCAGGAAAAGCAGCGCGCCGCCGGCCCAGACGGCACGCAGGCTCAGCCAGTCCGCGGCCTTGAGCGCGCGATCGAGCAAGGCGCGACGCGCCTATTTCTTGGCAGTGACGCCGACGACCTTTCCGATGGTCGCGTTGAACTCGGCCACGCACTCGGCGCTGCAGCGGTCCGCCCACTTCGGGATCAGCATCCCCTCGACGGTCTGCTTCAGCAGCGCGCGATCGGCAGCGGAGGGCTGGATCACGATCATCTTTCCCTTCGTGCCGATCTTGCAGTCGTCGCGACCTCCGTTGCACGCGATGCCCTGCTCCGTGTGATACGCGGCGGCGTCCCAGATCCCCTTTTCGAGCGTGGGCATTTCCTTCTCGATCAGGGCGCGCACGCGCGGGTCCAGCTTGTCCCAGGCCTTGAGGTTCACCGCGTAGGCAATCTGTCCCCAGCTGAGCGGAATCGCGAGCAGGTGCGTGGACACCTCGTTCCATTTCGCGAAGTTCCCTGAAAGGGTGCCGGTGATGCCGCAGTCGACGGTCTTGTTCTGAAGGGCGGGCACGACTTCGCCGAACGACATGGTCACCGGCGTGCCACCGAGCGCGGCGATCAGCTCGGATTGGGAGCGACCCGCCACCCGCACCTTCTTGCCGCGAACGTCGGCGAGGCCTTTGATCTCGACGTTGCAGTACAGGACCTGCGCCGGGTAGGTGCCGAATCCGAGCAGCTTCACGCCACGGGCACGAAACAGCTTCTCGTACATCGCCTTGGAGGCCTCGGTGGCCTTGCGGGCCTCGTCGACGCTGGTGATCAGGCCGGCGATGTCCACCGCTTCGTTGGCGGGATCGTCGGCTGCGAGGTAGGCGAGAACGGTCGCGCCGATCTCCAGCGCACCGGTGCTCATCAGACGCAGGACCTCCGGCCCCTTGAGACCCATCTCGTTGAAGCCCTTGATCTCCGCCGTGACCGCGCCGTTGGATTTCTCGGCGAGGTGGACCGTCCAGAACGGAACCTCGAATTCCTTGTAGGGCGCGAGGCTCGAGATCGAGCCGACGACTGTTAATTTGGTCTTCGGCATGTCCTGTGCGAGCGCCGGCATGGCAGCGAGCGCAAGAAATGCGGACACGACGGCAAGCGTATTCTTCATGTTCTTCCTCTCCGTTTTGGAAAATCACCAGCTGGTCGCGACGCAGCCAAGCCCGACTGGCCTCGCACCCGGTGTATGCATGCTGCAAGCGAGAAGGAGTTTACCCTGATGGTCGGGGCGCAGTGCGCCGCCCCGCGCGTCGTGCGCAGCCCGAGTTCTGCCGGAGCGCCTGCGATCATCATCGGGAAGGATCCCGGATGGTGACCGCTACCAGCTGCACCTGCGCACCTTCGACGGGAAGAAACGGAGTTTCGCCATCGGCTTGCGAGTCGACGAGTACGGCGTCACGCGCTTCCAGCGGCGCGCCGGACGAGCCGGCAGTCACCACTCCGGAGGCAGCCATCACCACGAGCGATTCGCCCGGAGCCCGCTCGAGAACGATCCGTTCGGAAATCGCGTGCGCCGCAATGCGGGAACTGGCCATTCCTCGCCGGGTCACGACGTTCATGGCCTGCACCGGGCCCGCGGTCAGACGGCATTCGGTTCGCCAGTCTCCGCTAAAGGTGATCGGCTCGAACGCGGTGTCGATATGGTGTCGAATCACCGTCCCCGCAACTTCATCGTGACAATCCAGCTCGACGCCCCGCCCCTCCAGCAGCATGAATTGCCGGTCGAGTCCCGGCAGACGCGAGAACGGGCAGCTGGATGCGATCTCCGTGATGCTTACCTGCCAGCGCAGAGTGTCGTATCCCGCCCCATCGGGCGAGACTGCAATGATCCGCGAAACACCGAGGCCGTTCTTCCAGGCCAGGCGGGGATGCTCGCGCGATCTCAGGACGCGCATCGCGAAGCAACCATCGCAGGGATCCCGCGCGTCAATCGTCGCCGCTGGGCTCGAGCCCGGGGAACAGGACGCTGGTGTATCCGAGGCGCCGCAAGTCGGTCATGCGCGTCGGGAAGAGCCGTCCGATCAGGTGGTCGCACTCGTGCTGCACCACGCGTGCGTGGAAACCTTCCGCCTCGCGCTCGACGATCTGTCCGTTCTCATCGACGCCGCTATATCGGATACGGGTGATGCGAGGCACCATGCCGCGCAATCCGGGCACGGACAGACAGCCCTCCCAGTCCTCTTCCACCTCCACTGTCAGCGGAGTGATGACGGGATTGAGCAGTACCGTCATCGGGACCGGCGGCGCGTCCGGGTAACGCTTGTTCCGCTCGAATCCGAAGATCACCAGCTGCAGATCGACACCGATCTGCGGCGCCGCCAGACCTGCGCCGTTGACGGCAGCCATCGTCTCGAACATGTCTGCAACCAGTGCGTGCAACGCGGGCGTCCCGAATTCACGCACTGGCTGCGCCACACGCAGCAGGCGCTCGTCGCCCATCTTCAGGATCTCTCGGACGGTCATGCCACTCTCGGGCTCGATTTGTATGAGTCAGGTCTCGGCGGAGCTACTTCCGTCGGGCGGCCATCGCCTCGGACGCTGCCTTGCGATCCGCCATCACGCGCTGGAACGCCGGCCGCTCGCCGAGCATCTTCAGATATGACTTCGCCTGCGGCAGCAGTTCGTCGACCATGTCCCGGCCGATCACCAGGCGCGTCACGAGGGCCACCAGCGGCAGGTGCACGAACGCGCACACGTCGGCGAGCGTGAGCTCCGCACCGGCGATCGCGGGCGCGAACTTCGCGTGCCGACCGAGCGCTTTGAGGCCCTTGGCGAGTTCACGCTCGACCTGCGCCTTCGACCCGTCGGAGACCGTTCCGCCGTAGAAAGCCTGCGTGTGAAGACGACGGGAAGGAAGCTCCACGTGCAGCTCGATGTAGTTGATCAGCTCGCGCACCTTGGCGCGCTCCCATGCGTCTTTCGGATACAACGGTCGCTGTGGATACACCTCCTCCAGGTACTCGCAGATCGCCTGCGATTCGGTGAGCGTCTTGCCGTCCACCTCGACGTAGGGCACCTTTCCCATCGCGGAGTGCTCGAGATAGGCCTCGTCCTGCGACGGGGCGCGCGTATCGTCTTCCTCGAATTCGACGCCCTTTTCGAGAAGGGCCAGACGAACCTTGTTGTGATAATTGCTGATCCGGATGCCGCAGAGTTTCAACATGGCGCGTTCCTTGTATGACGCAGCCAACCACCCTGCCGCCTCCGGCGGCACTCCTCTTCGATGAGGAGGGTTGGCGCGTAGCGCCGGGGTGGTGTCTGCCTAACTCATCACAAATACTTACCGAGCTCAACCTTCGCGATCTGCGCCCGGTGCACTTCATCAGGCCCGTCAGCCAGACGCAGCGTCCGGTTCCAAGCATACATCCACGCAAGCGGGAACTCCTGACACACGCCGCCGCCGCCGTGCGCCTGGATCGCCCAGTCGATCACCTGCTGCGCCATGTTCGGGGCGAGCACCTTGATCATGGCAATCTCCGCGCGCGCCACCTTGTTGCCGACGGTGTCCATCATGTGCGCGGCCTTCAGCGTGAGCAGCCGAGCCTGCTCGATCATGATGCGCGATTCGGCGATGCGCTCGTGCCAGACGGACTGCTCGGCGACCGGCTTGCCGAATGCCACGCGGCTCTTCAGTCGCTTGCACATGAGCTCGAGGGCGCGCTCCGCCTGTCCGATGATGCGCATGCAGTGATGAATTCTTCCCGGCCCGAGCCGACCCTGCGCGATCTCGAAGCCGCGACCTTCGCCGAGCAGCATGTTGCCGACCGGGACGCGCACGTTCTCGAGCGTCACGTCCATGTGGCCGTGTGGCGCGTCGGCGAAGCCGAAGACCTGCAGCGCTCGAGTGACCTTCACACCGGGCGCATCGCTCGGAATGAGGATTTGCGACTGCTGCTGGTGGCGGTTCGGATTGCCTGGATCGGTCTTGCCCATCACGATGTAGATCTTGCACCGCGGGTCGCCCGCGCCGGACGACCACCACTTGCGCCCGTTGATCACGTACTCGTCGCCCTGGCGCTCGATGCGGCACTGGATATTGGTCGCGTCGGAGGACGCGACGGCCGGCTCGGTCATCAGAAAGGCCGAGCGGATCTCGCCGGCCAGCAGCGGCGTGAGCCAGGCCTTCTGCTGATCCGGCGACCCGTAGCGCAGGAGCACCTCCATGTTCCCGGTGTCCGGCGCCGAGCAGTTGAACACCTCCGGCGCCCAGGTCACGCGACCCATGATCTCGCAGAGCGGGGCGTACTCGAGATTGGTCAGCGTCCCGCCGTGCGCCTTCGGACGCCAGAGATTCCAGAGTCCTTCGGCGCGTGCCCTGGGCTTGAGCTCCTCGACGATCCGCGTCGGGATCCAGGCGTTGCCCTTGGCGCGGTTCGCCTCGGCCTCCTCCCAGTAGCGGTTCTCGCTCGGATAGACGTGACGCTCCATGAAGGCGGCGAGTTTCGCCTGGAGCTCCTTCACCGTGGGACTGAACTCGAAATCCATCTTTCGCTCCAATCGATTGAATCTGGGACTTGCTTCTTCACGCGAGAGAGGGCGCACGAACAAGGGGGAGACTCCCCCTTGTATATCCCCGAACGAACAAGGGGCAAGCCCCTTGTAGATCCCCTCCTGTGCACGGGCTGGCACATCTTGAAATCTAGAGAATCCTCTCCTGAACCAAGCGCCACCCCATCTCCGCGAGGGGCCTTGCGCGCTTGCCGGCGTCCAGTGCCTGCTGGCTCGCAGCCGTCCCGTCCAGCGCGCGCTTCATGATCCCCTGCAGGATGGCCGCGAGCCGGAACATGTTGTATGCGAGATAGAAGTCCCAGTGCGGAATGGACGCTCGCCCGGTCCGGCGGCAGTACATGTCGACGTACTCCGCTTCGCTCGGAATTCCGAGTGGTGCGAGGTCCAGGCCACCCAGGCCGCGAAACTGCGCGGGCGGGATGCGCCAGCTCATGCAGTGATACGAAAAGTCCGCGATCGGGTGACCGAGCGTCGAGAGCTCCCAGTCGAGGATTGCGGCGATGCGCGGCTCGGTGGGATGGAAGACCAGGTTGTCCAGGCGAAAGTCCCCGTGCACGACCGCAGTCTCGTCGCCGGCGGGAATGTGCTCCGGCAGCCACTGCATCAGGCGGTCCATGGCGACAACCTCCTCGGTCGCCGACGCCTGGTACTGCTTCGACCACCGGCCGATCTGGCGGGCGAGATAGTCGCCCGGCTTGCCGAACCCGTCCAGCCCGATCGCGCAATAGTCCACGCCATGCAGCGCTGCGATGACCCGATTCATCTCGGCGTAGTGGGCGCCGCGTTCGTCCGGGGTCATGCCGGGCAGCGATTGGTCCCACAGTACCCGACCGTCGACGTATTCCATGATGTAGAACGCGCGGCCGATGACGGACTCGTCCTCGCATAGACAATAGGTGGCTGGCACTGGAATGCCGGCGCGACCCAGCGCGGAGATGACCCGAAATTCGCGCTCGATGGCATGCGCGGACGGCAGCAGCCTGGCGGCGGGTGCCGGCTTGGAGCGCATGACGTACCGTCGGTCGGCCGTAGAGACAAGGTAAGTCGGATTCGACTGGCCGCCGCGAAACTGCTCCACCGCGACCGCACCGGAAAATCCGTCGATCTGACCGCGCAGATACTCGGCCAGCGCGGCGGGATCGAAGCGCTGCCGCTCGACGACCGGCATCGTGCCAACGAATTGATCGCTCATGGGATGGGCTGATGAACGAGCGGCATGGACGGACGAGAAGGCCGGGCGAGACGACCTCGCAATCGTGTCATCCTAGCACGCGAGCTTGCGGACGCGCGCGCCCCGGCAGGATGATAAGCTGCATGCGGTTCGATTTCTCGGCGGCGCGAATGAACGAAACCAAGCAACTCGGCGAAGCCGTCAAGTCCTCGGGCGCGGCGATCATGGACGCCATCGTCACCTATCTGCCGAGCATTCTCGGCGCGGTGGTGCTCCTGCTCGCCGGCTGGGTGATCGCGCGCCTGCTGCGGGCGATCACCGTCCGCTCCGTCCTGCTCCTCGACACGCTGCTCTCCCGCGTGACCAAGACCGCCGGCGTCGAGCGGCTGCGAATGGCACGATCGTCGACCATGCTCGGCGCGATCGTCTACTGGATCGTCCTGCTCTTCTTCGTCACCGCGGCCACTCATGTTCTCGGCCTGCAGAGTTTCACGCAGTGGCTCGCGCGGCTGCTCGACTATCTCCCGACGCTTGCCGCGGGTGTTTTGATCGTGGTAGCCGGCTACGTTCTCTCGCGCTTCCTCGCCGACCTCGTCCAGGCGACCGCCACGCGCCTCGCGCCGCCGCAGCGGAATGCGCTGGCGCGCGTCGCCCAGGGCGTGGTGCTCGTCACTGCAGTCCTGGTCGGCGCGGATCAGATCGGCATCCAGGTCACGTTCATCGCGATCCTCGTCGGCGCGATCGTGGCCGCTGCGGTTGGGGGCGTGACGATCGCGGTGAGTCTGGGCGCACGCGACTACGTGTCGAACGTGATCGGGGCGCACTATCTGCGGCAGGCATTCGAGGTGGGCCAGCGGATCCGGGTCGCCGGCCACGAGGGACGCATTCTCGAGGTCACGGTCACGTCGGTGATCCTCGAAACCGACGACGGTCGGGTTGCGCTACCCGGTCGGGTGTATCACGAGCAGCCCATCGTGCTGATCGCACGCAACGCCCATGGCTGACGCCGAGGATCTCACCCACACGTTCCTCGACGCGCACCCGGTCGACGCGGCGCGCGAGCTTGCGACGCTTTCGGCGACGGACGCCGCAGCGCTTTTCGCGCAGGTTCCGCCG
>JBAVOG010000401.1:0-3079 GCA_049691875.1 Burkholderiales bacterium
GTGTGCAGAGGAGGCAAGCATGCTGAAGTCCGGACAGGAACATCTCGAGGGCCTGCGTGACGGTCGCGTCATCTACATCGGGTCCGAGCGCGTGACCGACGTCACCACGCACGACGCGTTCAGGAACGCGGCGCAGACGGTGGCCGCGATCTACGACATGAAGCGCGATCCGGTGAATCGCGAAGCGATGACGTTCGAGGAAGACGGCGACCGGCACTCGATCTACTACCTGCGCGCCCGCACCCGCGAGGATTTGCAGCGGCGCATGATCGGCCACAAGATGATCGCGGACCTGACCTACGGGATGTTCGGGCGCTCGCCCGATCACGTGGCGAGCTTCGTGACCGGCATGGCCATGAAGCCAGATGTCCTGCAGGCCCCGCACGGCTACGCGGACAATCTGCTCGCCTACTACAAGGAGATCCGCGCCAAGGACCTGTACGTCGTCTACGCGGTGCTGCCGCCGCAGGCCGCGCGCAACCCGGAGTTCTACCAGCGCCAGAATCTTCCGATCCCGACGCTCGGCGTGGTGCGGGAAGAGAAGGACGGCGTCGTCATCTCCGGCATGAAGATGCTCGCGACCGGCGCGGTGTTCGCCGACGAGATCTGGATCGGCAACGTGCTGCCACTCGCGCCCGACCAGAAGCGTCAGGCGATCACCTGCTCGATTCCGGTCAATGCCAAGGGACTCACCCTGTGGTCACGGAAGCCCTTCGAGCGCCACGGCACCACCGAGTTCGACAGCCCGCTCGCGCACCGCTTCGACGAGAGCGACAGCATGCTCCTCTGCGAGGAGGTCAAGGTACCCTGGGAGCGCGTCTTCGTGCACGACGACGCGATCCTCTCGCGCGAGGTCTACATCAGGACGCCGAGCCACTGCTACGGCAACCACCAGTCGAATGTCCGCTACTGGTCGAAGATGCGGCTGCTCGTCGGCCTCTGCAGTCGCGTTGCGGAATCGACCGGTGCCTCCGAAGTGCCGGCCGTGCGCGAGGTGCTGGGCCACATGTCCGCGGTGGAAGGCATGATCGCCGGAATGGTGAACGGCCAGATCAACGCCTACGAGAGCTGGCCCGAGGGCTATGCGACCTTCAACCGGCGCATGATGTACGCCGCGCTCGAGTGGTGCACCCAGAACTACACGTCGTTCGTCGACACGCTGCGCGAACTGTGTGGCGGCGGCGTCTTCCAGATGCCTGCCGACATCACGGTCATGCACGACCCGAAGCTCGCCAAGCAGTTCACGACGTTCTTCCAGACACCGCAGGCCGACGCGGTGCGCCGGATGAAGCTATTCAAGCTCGCCTGGGACATGGTGGGCTCTGAGTTCGCGGGTCGCCACCAGCAATACGAGAAGTTCTACGCCGGCGCATCCTTCATCGTGCGCAACCATGCCTTCCGCGAGACACCGTGGGACGACTTCCACGCGATCGTCGACGATCTCATGGCGACCTACGACGTTCCCGAGCGCGCGTAGGTTTGATGGTATTTTTCCCCTCCTCGGAGAGGAGGGGAAACTGCAAGAAAACCTCGCTCCCTCAGTTTGAAGGTGCCTGGGCTAACATCCAGCCATCATGGACTCTCACCGGGTGCCCCCGATGCTCGACCCCCAATCCCTGCGCCGCGCGTTCGGCAACTACGCGACCGGCATCGCGGTCATCGGCGCGCGGGGCGATTACGGCGCGCTCGTGGGCATGACCGTCAATTCTTTCAGCTCGGTCTCGCTCGACCCGCCGCTCGTGCTCTTCTGTCCCGCGCGGACGCTGCGCGCCGTCGAGACCTACGCTGCCGCGAAGTTCTTTTCCGCGAACATTCTCGGCGCAGCGCAGAAGCGGCTCTCCGATCTATTCGCGCGCCAGGGCGAGTCGAAATGGGAAAGCATCGGTCATCGCATCGGCGACACCGGGGTGCCGCTCATTCCCGACGCGCTCGCGAGCTTCGAATGCGAGACCCAGGCCGTCCACGATGCGGGCGACCATTTGCTCGTCATCGGGCGCGTGCGCGCCGTGCACGTCAAGGAGTCGTCGGATGCGCTGATCTTCTTCCGCAGCCGCTACCGCGCGCTTGCGAATTCGGATTCCACGGGCGACCTCGAGACCCACCAGGCCGTGCACCTGGGCTGGGGGCTGTAACATTTCGATCGAGTGGACTCACGGCAGTAAGATCCGACCACTACGAACACCTTGAGGAATTCCGCCATTCCTGCGCAAGCGGGGGTCCAGGCTGAATGCATTCAGGGGCACTCTGGGTCCCCGCCTGCGCGGGGATGTCTTGTTGCGAATCCGGCAGGAGATGCCAATGACGCTCTACATGTCCAACCCGGCGCGCGAGGCGCAATCCGTCCCGATCACCGACGCCGAACGGGCCGCACGGGTCGAACTCGCCGCGTGCTACCGCGTCTTCGACCATCTCGGCTGGACAGAGATGATCTTCAATCACATCACGCTGAAGGTGCCCGGCACGAAGGACCTGTTCCTCATCAATCCGTTCGGGCTGCATTACCGCGAGGTCACCGCGTCGAATCTCGTGACCATCGATCTCGCCGGCAATCCGGTGCGCCCGACCGAGTATCCGATCAACCGCGCGGGATTCGTGATCCACAGCGCGATCCACGGTGCGCGCCCGGACATCCGCTGCGTCATGCACACGCACACGACGACCGGCATGGCGGTCGCATCGCTCGACTCCGGGCTTTCGCACGACACGTTCTATGGCGCGCAGCTCCACGGGCGGGTCGCCTATCACGATTTCGAGGGCGTGACGGTGCACGAAGGCGAGCAGTCACGCCTGCTCGCGAGCATGGGCGACCGGCAGATGCTGATCTTGCGTAATCATGGGCTGCTCACCTGCGGGCGGACGATCCCCGAAGCGTTCATGTGGCTCTGGACCCTGCAGCGCGCTTGTGACATCCAGATCGCGGCAGCGTCCGCCGGTCCGTTGCGCAAGCTCGGTCCGGACGTGTTCGCGCAGGCGGTGCGCGACTCCGGACCCGGCGAGACGGCGCTGGGCGAAGCCGTGTTCGCTTCGCTCGTCCGCGCCGTCGACGCGCGGGATCCGGGCTACAAGCAATGAGCGGTGC
>JBAVOG010000402.1:0-3252 GCA_049691875.1 Burkholderiales bacterium
TCGCGAGCGCCACCGTCGCGAAGAGGATTCTGGGTCGAAGCATGTCCATTTATGAAACGGGGCCGCGCGAGCGGCCCCGTTGTCGGACCTCAAGGGGTGCGACCCTTACATCTTCTTCTCTGACATCAGCGCAGGCTCGTCCTTTTTCTTGTCGTTGCCCACGATGTACGGGCTCCACGGCTGCGCCTTGATCGGACCCTTGGTTTTCCAGACGACGTTGAACTGTCCGTCGGCCTTGATCTCACCGATGAACACGGCCTTGTGAAGATGGTGATTCTTCGCGTCCATCATCGACATGATGCCCGACGGGGCGATGAACGTCTGCCCGCCCATTGCCGTGCTGACCTCGGCCACGTCGAACGTCTTCGCCTTCTCGACGGCCTGCTTCCACATGTAGATGCCGATGTAGGTCGCCTCCATCGGATCGTTCGTGAGCGGCTTGTCCTTGTGGCCGGGGATGTTGTGCGCCTTGGCGTAGGCGGCCCACTTTTTCGTGAACGCATCGTTGGCCGGGGCCTTGATCGACATAAAGTAGTTCCACGCGGCGAGGTGGCCGACGAGCGGCTTGGTGTCGACGCCGCGCAGCTCCTCCTCGCCAACCGAGAACGCGACCACGGGGACATCGGTCGCCTTCAGGCCCTGGTTGCCGAGTTCCTTGTAGAACGGCACGTTCGAATCGCCGTTGATGGTCGAAACCACTGCCGTCTTGCCGCCCGCGGAGAACTTCTTGATGTTCGCCACGATGGTCTGGTAGTCGGAGTGGCCGAACGGCGTGTAGACCTCCTCGATGTCCTTGTCGGCGACGCCCTTGGACTTGAGGAATGCGCGCAGGATCTTGTTCGTCGTGCGCGGATAGACGTAGTCGGTGCCGAGCAGGAACCACCGCTTGGCGCCGCCACCGTCTTCGCTCATCAGGTACTCGACCGCCGGGATCGCCTGCTGGTTGGGCGCGGCGCCGGTATAGAACACGTTCCGCGAAATCTCCTCGCCTTCATACTGAACCGGATAGAAGAGCAGGCTGTTCAGCTCCTCGAATACCGGAAGGACCGATTTGCGCGATACCGAGGTCCAGCATCCGAACACGACCGCCACCTTGTCCTGGGAGATGAGCTGGCGGGCCTTCTCCGCGAAGAGCGGCCAGTTCGAGGCGGGATCGACGACGACGGGCACGATCTTGTAGCCCATCACGCCGCCGCTGGCGTTGATCTCGTCGAACGCCATTAGTGCGACGTCCTTGAGCACGGTCTCGCTGATGGCCATCGTGCCGGAAAGCGAATGCAGCACGCCGACCTTGACGGTCTTGCCCTGTGCGAGCAGCGCCGGTGATCCAAGGGCAATTGCCGCGGCTGCGGCAGTCATTGCAATCGTTTTGGTGAATGTTCGCCGTTTCATCACATCTCCTCTTTGCAGATTTGTCGGCAATACTTGGTCGGCATCGACCACAACAGCCATTTCGCGGCAAGCGTGTGGTTGCCTGCGACCCACATGAATCGCAACGACCGTGCCATGCGCGGCGTGTGGTTCTATCGTGTTGATCGAGCGGGACAAGTTAGCGCGGGCGGCACGCGCGGGCGGCACGCGCGCGCACCAAGTCGGACGCGCGCGCCCCGTTTCGGTGCGGAAGCCCAAGGTATCGAACGTTGGCCGAAGGACGCGATGGAGGCCGCGTTTCGCGCAGCGCCCCGGCCGGTCAGAGCAGCTGCTCTTTCGAGAGCCCGCGGCGATGCAGGATCTTGCGCAGCTGTGCGAGCGCCTCGAGCTGGATCTGCCGCACCCGCTCTCGGGTCACCTGGAGGGTTGCGGCAAGCTCCTCGAGCGTGAGGACTTCCGCATCACTCAAACCGAAACGCCGCTCGATCACGGTGCGCTGCTTTCCGTTGAGCTGCCCGAGCCATTCACGCACCAGATCCTCGACCTCGGCGGCGGCGAGTCGCGCCTCCGGCGCCGCGGTGCTCTCGTCGGCGATCGACTCGCCGATCGACAGCATGGGGTCGATGTCGAGCGGTGCGTCGAGCGAGGCAGGACGTTCGTTGTGCGAGAGAGCGCGCCGAACGTCTTCCGTGGACCGGCCGAGAAGGTGGGCGATGTCCTCGATGCGCGGCTCGCGGTCGCCGTGCATCTCCAGGTAGCGGCGCGCGCGCAGCGCGACGTTCATTTCCCTGATCACGTGCACGGGCAGACGGATCGTTCGCGACTGATTCATGATCGCCCGCTCGATGTTCTGGCGGATCCACCAGGTGGCATAAGTGGAAAAGCGGAAGCCGCGCTCCGGATCGAATTTCTCCAGTGCGTGCATCAGTCCGAGATTCCCCTCCTCGATGAGATCGAGCAGCGGCACGCCGCGGTTGATGTACCGCTTGGCGACGTTCACCACAAGCCGCAGGTTGTGCTCGATCATCTTCTGCCGTGCAGCGAATTCGCCGCGCACGGAGCGTCGTGCATACCGCTGCTCCTCCTCGGCGGTCAGCAACGGCTTGAGCCCGATCTCGTGAAGATAAATCTGGGTGACGTCCGACAGATGCTCCGCGGCACGGGACGGCGATTCGGCCGCATCTTCGGCAGAAACGCCACCCGCGTCGCCGGTTTCGGGCTCCTCGTCTGCCCGCTGTTCCTCTTGCTCGTCGTCGCGCGCATCCTCGGGCGGGACGGGGCGTGCAGTCATTGGCGTCCGGGCAGGAGTTGCTCGGGGTCGACCGTCTTGCCGAGCCGGCGTATCTCGAAGTGCAGCCGCGGGCTCGGAGCCCCGGTGCCGCTCGTGCCGATCTCCGCGATCTTCTGGCCTTTGGCAACTGTCTGCTTTTCCTTCACCAGGATCACGCTGTTGTGGGCATACACGGACAGATATTCGTCGTTGTGCTTCACGATGATGAGCTTGCCGTAGCTCGGCAGACCTTCGCCGCTGTAGACCACCGTCCCGGGCGCCGATGCATAGACCGGGTCGCCGAGCTTGCCCGAGATGGCGACGCCCTTGCCCCCGCTGTCCTTGAACGTGCTGACGACCTTTCCGGCGGCCGGCCATCCCCAGGCCGAATCGCCTCCGCTGGAGGGCGCATTCGGCGCGCGGGTCGATGCGGGAGCCGGCTGATCGGGCGAAGGCGATTGCCTTGCCGCAGGTTGGACGCTCTCGCCCCGGCGCAGCAGCGCCAGATTCTGCTCGGAATATGGCAGCTTGACGGCCTTCGGGCTGGTCTTCAGGCCGGGGGTACCCGCTTCCGAAGTGCCTGCCGGAACCGGCGGGGCCGAGCCGGGCAC
>JBAVOG010000403.1:0-1535 GCA_049691875.1 Burkholderiales bacterium
GCCGAAGGCGGCGGGGTGGTTGCAGCGCTAGCGCTTCTCGCCGGCCCGCACCATCTCCCGCACCTTGCGCGGCGTGAGCGGCAGCTCGTCGCAGCGCACGCGATACTGCACGAGCGCATCCTCGATCGCACGTGAAAGCGCCCCGGGTGCGCCCATCCGCCCCCCTTCTCCGCCGCCCTTGATGCCGTACTCGGTGAAAGGCGAGGGTGTCTCGACGTGCCCCACGCGGATCGCGGGCGGCATTTCGGAAAGCGTCGGAATCAGATAGTCGGCGAAGGTGCCGGTGACGAGCTGGCCGTTCTCGTCGTAGTGGAACTTCTCGTAAAGAGTGGTTCCGATCCCCTGCGCCGTACCGCCGCGAATATGGCCCGCGAGCGTCATGGGGTTCACCACCGTTCCCGCGTCGTGCACGGCGACGTAGTCGAGGATCGCCACCTTGCCGGTCTTCGGATCGACTTCGACGAGCGCCAGGTGACACATGTGCCCCATGATCGGATAGAAGATCCCGAGATGACTGCGATCAGCCGCCGGCATCGTGGTGAGCGGGTGGTCGTACACGTACGCGGCGTCGATCCCGCTCGCGAAGTCATCGCCCTCGGGCAGGTTGAGACGGAAGTAGTGGGCGAATAGCGCTACTTCGGCGATGGATTTCTCCTTGCCGGGCACGCCCTTCACGCCGATGTTGCCCGCGCGAAGCTCGAGGTCGTTCACGTCGGTCTCCATCATGTGGCCGGCCACGCGCAACAACTTTTCCTTGACCTTCTTGCTCGCGCCCACGACCGCTCCCGCGATCATCACCGTGAAGCGGCTGCCGCCCGGGCCCGTCGAGTTGAACCCGCTCTGCGTGTCCGCGTACACGATGTTGACTTGCGACGGATCCACCTGGAACTGCTCGGCGACGATCTGAGTGGCCATCGTCTCGGGGCTGTTGCCCCAGAAAGGCGAGCCGAGCGTGACGTGGATCGTGCCCGTCGGGTCGATGCGAATCTGCGTCGATTCCGGCGAACTCGTCAGCGTGAAGCCCGGATTCTCGGTTCCGTTGAGCGACCAGAATTCCGTCGAGCTGAAGACGCTGCGTTCCTGGCAAGTGGCCGCGCCGATGCCGACGCAGCGGCCCTGGGCGCGCGCCTCGGCGCGGATCTTTTCCCATTTCTTGAGATCGGCGATGCGCAGCGCTTCGTCGAGCACGGCCGGATAGTTGCCGCTGTCGTAGACGTTGCCGCTCGGAATGACGTACGGGAACTGGTCGGGCTGGATCAGGTTCTTCCGCCGCAGCTCGATCGGATCCATTTTCAGCTCGTCGGCCGCGGCATCGGCCATGCGCTCGAGCATCCAGTTGGTCACCTCGGAGCCGAATCCGCGGTACGCGCCCTGCTGGCACTTGTTGGTCATCACCGCGATCAGCTCCATGTGGATGCTGTTGATGCGGTACGGCCCGATGATCTGGCACAGCGAATTGCCGTGCGTGCCGACCCCGTACTGGAAATACGCGCCGTAGTCGTCGATCACCTGGAACTTGAGCGAGAGCATCGTCC
>JBAVOG010000404.1:0-8165 GCA_049691875.1 Burkholderiales bacterium
CCTTGACGCGCAGCTCCTTCACGACGCCCGATTCGGGCGCCGGAATTTCCATCGTTGCCTTGTCGGATTCGAGCGTGATCAGCGACTGCTCCGCCGCGACCGTATCGCCGGGCTTCACCAGGATCTCGATGACGTCGACACCTTCGAAATCACCGATGTCCGGAACGAGAACTTCCTTCATTGCGCCCATATCTGAAGCCTGTATTGAACCAGCGTTATTGCCGAATCAAGCCAAGGGCAGGATAAACGAACAAGGGGGAACTCCCTCTTGTATGTCCCCGAACGAACAAGGGGCTCGCCCCTTGTATATCCCCTACGTTTCCAAAGTGGTCCATGTTGAATGGGCTTCTATCTACACTGTTACGGGGTTCGGCTTCGCGGGATCGATGCCGTACTTCTTGATGGCGTCCGCCACCACCGTCGGCTTGATCGAACCCAGGTCCGCCAGCGCCTTGAGCGCCGCAACGGTCACCCAGTTCCGATCGACCTCGAAATGATGCCGCAGCTTCTGGCGCGTATCCGACCGGCCGTACCCGTCGGTGCCGAGCACCCGATACACCCTGCCCGGGGGCATGTGAGGACGAATCTGCTCCGCAAAGGCCTTGACGTAATCGCTGGAGGCGATCACGGGACCGTCGTGACTCTCGAGACACTGCTCGACAAAGCTCTTGCGACGCTCCTCCGCGGGATGCAGCATGTTCCAGCGCTCCGCATCCATGCCCTCGCGGGCGAGCTCGGTGAAGCTCGGGCAGCTCCAGATGTCGGCGCTCACGCTCCAGTCGCTCTCGAGGAGTTCGGCGGCGGCGATGACCTCCCGCAGGATGGTGCCGGAGCCGAGCAGCTGCACGCGCTTCTTGCGGGTGCCGCCCTTGTTGAAGAGGTACATGCCCTTCAGGATTCCGGTCTCGGCGCCGGCCGGCATCCCGGGATGCTCGTAGTTCTCGTTCATCACCGTGATGTAATAGAACACGTCCTCCTGCTCGGTCACCATGCGCCGCAGCCCATCGTGGATGATGACCGCGATCTCGTAGGCGAACGTCGGATCGTAGGACAGGCAGTTCGGGATGATCGACGACAGGATGTGGCTGTGGCCGTCCTCGTGCTGCAGTCCTTCCCCGTTCAGCGTCGTGCGTCCCGCCGTCGCACCGAGCAGGAAGCCCCGCGCACGCTGGTCGCCGGCAGCCCAGCACAGGTCTCCGGTGCGCTGGAAGCCGAACATCGAGTACACGATGTAGAAGGGCACCGTCACGACGTTGGAATGACTGTACGACGTGGCGGCGGCGACCCACGAAGACATGGCGCCCAGCTCGTTGATCCCTTCCTCCAGGATCTGCCCGGCCTTGTCCTCCCGGTAGTACATCACCTGGTCGCGATCGACCGGGGTGTACTTCTGGCCTTCCTGGGAGAAGATTCCGAGCTGCCTGAACATGCCCTCCATGCCGAACGTGCGTGCCTCGTCGGGCACGATCGGGACCACGAATCGTCCGAGCTCCTTGTCGCGCAGCAGCGCCGTGAGGATGCGGACGAATGCCATCGTCGTCGAGATCTCGCGACCTTCGGTCGGCTTCATCACCGAGTCGAATGCGGAAAGCGCCGGAACCCTTGGAACGACGTCGGCCTTGCGCCGACGTTGCGGGAGGTAGCCTCCGAGCGCCTTACGACGCTCGTGCAGGTACTGCATTTCCGGACTGTCCTTCGGCGGAAGGTAGAACGGCAGCTTCTCCAGGTCCTCGTCCGGAACCGGCACGTTGAAGCGGTCGCGAACGCCGCGAATCGTCTCGATGTCCACCTTCTTGAGCTGGTGGGTCGGATTCTTTGCCTGACCCTGCCGCCCCAGTCCGTAGCCCTTGATGGTCTTCGCGAGAATGACGGTCGGCTGAGCCTGGTGCTTCGTGGCCGCCGCGTAGGCGGCGTAGATCTTGTGTGGATCGTGACCCCCGCGGTTCAGGCGCCAGATGTCGTCGTCGGTCATGCGCGACACCATTTCCAGCAGCTTCGGATGCTTGCCGAAGAAATGCTTGCGGACGAATGCGCCGTCGTTGGCCTTGTAGTTCTGATATTCGCCGTCCACGGTCTCTTCCATCACGCGCTGGAGTATCCCTTCCGAGTCGCGCGCGAGCAGCGGATCCCAGTAAGAACCCCACAGCAGCTTGATCACGTTCCAGCCCGCGCCGCGGAAGTTGCCCTCGAGCTCCTGGATGATCTTGCCGTTGCCGCGCACCGGACCGTCCAGGCGCTGCAGATTGCAGTTGATGATGAAGATCAGGTTGTCGAGCTTCTCGCGCGCGGCCATGCCGATCGCGCCGAGCGATTCCGGCTCGTCCATCTCGCCGTCGCCGAGAAACGCCCAGACTTTGCGCCCCTCGGTCTTTGCGAGCCCGCGCGCCTCGAGGTACTTGAGGAAGCGCGCCATGTAGATCGCCTGGATCGGCCCGAGGCCCATCGACACCGTCGGGAACTGCCAGAAGTCCGGCATCAGCCACGGGTGCGGATAGGACGACACGCCCTTGCCGTCGACCTCGCGACGGAAGTTGTCCAGCTGGTCCTCGGTCAGCCGCCCCTCCAGCAGCGCGCGCGCATAGATTCCCGGCGAGGCGTGACCCTGAAAATAGATGAGGTCGCCGCCGTGCTCGGCAGTCGGCGCGCGCCAGAAGTGATTGAAGCCGATTCCGAACAGCGTGCCCACCGATGCGAACGTCGCGATGTGACCACCCAGGTCGCCCTCGCGCTTGTTCGCGCGCGCCACGCTCACCATTGCGTTCCACCGCGCATACGAGCGGATGCGCTCCTCGAGCGCGGAGTCGCCGGGCGAACGCTCCTCGAGGTGCGGGGGAATGGTGTTGACGTATGCGGTGTTGGCCGAAAACGGGATGAACGCGCCGTAATGGCGGGCGCGCTCGATCATTTTCTCGAGCAGGAAGTGCGCGCGCTCGGGTCCCTCGCGTTCCAGCACCGCCTGGAGTGCATCCATCCACTCCTGGGTCTCGAGCGCGTCGGGATCGTTCGCGGCGTTGAAATCGGGCTGCGCGGACATGCAAGGCTCCTCCTTGGACGCGCTACTTCGGAATCGAGACGGCCTGCGCGGACGGCGGGATCGGGGGAGGGGCTAGCTTAATACGGCGACCGCAAGCCAGCCACTGCGCGCCGCCGCAAGCACCGCATATTCTTCCGCAATCCGCAATGTCACTTCGGATTGTAGAATCGACGAGCGGGCCGGGTCAAGCAAGCGCGACGCCGCCCGGGGGCGGCCCGCAGCGGGCCGGGTGGTAAAATCCGCTCCCCTTCCGCTGCGTTTCCGCCACCCCCTTCCCCGTATGCAAACCAGAATCATCGATGGGGCCGCGCTCGCGTGGCGTCTACGCTCGGAGCTGCGCGATCGTGCTGCGCAACTCACCGCCCGGGGTCACCGGCCCGGCCTCGTCGCCGTGCGGGTCGGCGAGGATCCTGCCTCGAAGGTCTACGTTCGCACCAAGATGAAAGCAAGCGCGGAGGTCGGCCTCCACTCCGAGCAGGTGGAGCTGCCGGCAGACACAAGCGAGCGCGCGTTGCTCGAGAAAATCCACGCGCTCAACAGCGACCCACGCATTCACGGCATCCTGGTGCAGTTGCCGCTGCCGCCGCAGATCTCCACCGACACTGTGCTGCGCGCGATCGCCCCCGAGAAGGACGTCGACGGATTCCATCCCTATAACGTGGGCTTGCTCGCCACCGGGCAGCCGCGCTTCGTGCCCTGCACGCCAGCGGGCGTGATGGCCATGCTCGCGGCGGAGAACATCGCCCTCGAAGGGCGCGAAGCGGTCGTCATCGGCCGCAGCAACATCGTCGGCAAACCGATGGCATTGCTGCTCTTGCAAAAAGGGGCCACCGTCACCATTTGCCACTCGAAGACCGTGAATCTAGCCACCCAGACTGCGCGGGCGGATGTGCTGATCGCAGCGGTCGGGCGGCCTCACATGGTCGGCGCCGAAATGATCAAGCACGGCGCCGTGGTCATCGATGTCGGAATCAATCGCCTCGCGGACGGCAAGCTCGCGGGCGACGTGGCTTTCGAGGCCTTGCTTGGAAAGGCGTCGCACATCACGCCGGTTCCCGGCGGCGTCGGCCCGATGACCGTGACGATGCTGATGGCGAACACGGTGCGTGCCGCGGAACTGTCACTAGAGTAAGTACCGGTAACAAATTCGAAAAGACCAATCTCATGAAGACGGACGTCAATCCCCTGCTCGATTTTTCCGGACTGCCACGGTTTTCCGCGGTCAAGCCCGAGCACATCGGCCCGGCCATCGATCTGCTGCTCGCCGACTGCCGGGCAACCGTCGCACGGCTCACCGATCCCGTGACGCCCGCCACCTGGCGGGAATTCGTGGAGCCGCTCGAGGACGCCAACGAGCGGCTGTCGCGCGCGTGGGGGATCGTCGGACACCTGCACGGCGTGCTCGATTCCCCGCCATTGCGGGATGCGTACAACGCGAACGAGCCGAAGATCGTGCAGTACTGGACCGAGCTCGGCCACAACGAAGCCCTCTTCGCGAAGTACAAGGCGCTGCGGGCGGGCGACGAATATGCGCGGCTCGATTCCGCGCAGCGCCGGATCGTCGACAACGAGTTACGCGACTTCCGGCTGTCCGGCGCCGAGCTGCAGGCGGACCAGAAGAAGCGGTTCGCCAGGATCTCGGAAGAGCTTGCAAGCCTCGCAACGCGCTTCTCGGAGAACGTGCTCGACGCCACCAATGCGTTCGCGCTCTACATCCAGGATCGCGCCTCCCTGGCCGGGATTCAGGACGACGTGCTGGACGCCGCCCGTGCAGCGGCGGAGCGCGATGGAAAATCGGGATGGAAGCTCACGCTTCAGGCGCCGTGCTACATCCCGGTAATGCAGTACGCCGAGAACCGGGCCCTGCGCGAGTGTCTCTACCGGGCGTTCTGCACGCGGGCAAGCGAGCAGTACGAATCCGCGCTGGCTGCGGCGGAGCGGTTTTCAGCGCCCGCGCCCGAGCGCTCCACCGGCGTGCCCGCCGTCGGCGAGCGCACGCGCAAATCGGCCAACACCTGGGACAACACCGCGCTTATCGCGCGCATCCTCGAGCTTCGCAGGGAAGCCGCCGCGCTGCTTGGTTACGCGAGCTATGCAGAGGTGTCGCTCGTTCCGAAGATGGCAGAGTCGCCGAGCGCGGTGTTCGCGTTCCTGCACGACCTCGCCGAGAAGTCTCTGCCGTTCGCACGTCGCGACTTCGCCGAGCTGCGCGAGTACGCGGCGGCCGAGCTCGACCTTGCAGAACTGGCTGCGTGGGACATTCCGTTCGCGTCGGAGAAGCTCCGGAAGCAACGCTACGACTATTCGGAGAACGAGGTGAAGCGGTATTTCTCCGAGCCCAAGGTTTTGGCGGGTATGTTCCGCGTCGTGGAGACGCTCTACGGCATGCGCATCGAGCCGGATACCGCGGAGACCTGGCATCCGGACGTGCGATTTTACCGCATCAGCGACGCAGACGGCTCACTCGTCGGCCAGTTCTATCTCGATCTCTATGCGCGCGAGACGAAGCGCGGCGGCGCGTGGATGGATGACGCGATGGCGCGGCGCCGCAAGGGATGCTCACTGCAGACGCCGGTCGCGTACCTGGAGTGCAACTTCCCCGCGCCGGTGGGCGGAAATCCCGCGCTCTTCACGCACGACGACGTGATCACGCTCTTTCACGAATTCGGGCACGGGTTGCACCACCTTCTCACGCGCGTGGACTATCTCGGCGTGTCGGGCATACACGGTGTGGAGTGGGATGCGGTCGAGCTTCCCAGTCAGTTCATGGAAAACTTCTGCTGGGAGTGGGATGTTCTCGCCCACATGACCGCCCACGTCGATACGGGTGCGCCGTTGCCACGCGAAATCTTCGACAAGATGACCGCCGCGAAGAATTTCCAGGCCGGCATGCAGACGGTGCGCCAGCTCGAGTTCGCGCTGTTCGACATGCACCTCTACCACGACTTCGACGCACGCGGCGGCAAGACGCCCCTCGACGTGCTCGCCGACGTGCGGCGCCAGGTGGCGGTGGTCATTCCGCCCGCCTACCATCGGCTGCCGAACAGCTTTTCGCACATCTTCGGCGGCGGTTACGGTGCGGGTTACTACAGCTACAAGTGGGCCGAGGTGCTCTCCGCGGATGCGTACAGCCTGTTCGAAGCGAACGGGATCCTGGACCCGACCACGGGCCGGCGATTCCGGGATGAAGTCCTGGCCGTGGGGGGCAGCCGACCGGCGCTCGAATCTTTCGAACTATTTCGCGGTCGCGCGCCGAAAGTGGATGCCCTGCTCCGGCACAATGGTATGATCATTGCATAATTTTCAGTCCCTTATCTTCTTTCCACCATGGAGGGAAGCGATGCAGCGTCCACCTACTGACTTTCGATCCATCGGCGTTTTCGGCGCAGCGGTTGCCATCCTGCTGGGTAGCCTGTCCGGCACCGCGCTCGCCCAGGCCTATCGCTGGGTGGACAAGGACGGTCGGGTCCATTATTCGGGCACCCCGCCGCCGCCTTCGGCCGCCAGCAACGTCGAGAAGATTTCGACCCAGTCGGGCACGGTCTCGGATGCCCCACTGGCGTTCGGGCTCCAGCAGGCGATGAAGGTGAATCCGGTCAAGCTCTATACGTTCAGCGGATGCAGCGCGGCCTGTTCCGACGCGAAAGCGCTCCTCGAAAAGCGCGGCGTGCCCTATACCGAAATCTCGGTCGATTCTCCCGACAAGCGCGAGGAGCTCAAGCGAGTGTCCGGAGGCGCCAACGTACCGGTGCTGGTCGTCGGCAAGACGGTCAAGCAGGGATACGAAGAAAGCATGTACAACGCTGCGCTCGACGAAGGCGGGTATCCGAGATCGTCGCAGCTGCTTCCCGGACAGAAGGCGCGCCAGGAAGAGAAAGTCGCGGCCAAGCCTGCCGCGGCCGCGAATACGCCACCCGCGACGCCCAAGGGCCCCTACGCACCGCGGTAGTTTCTGCTTCCCCTCCTCGTCGAGGAGGGGTGCCGCCGAAGGCGGCGGGGTGGTGTACGACGCGTAACGTTACACTCGCGGCATGAAGCTCGCGACGTGGAACGTCAATTCGCTCAAGGTCCGCCTGGGACATCTGCTCGACTGGCTCGCCAGAAATCGGCCAGATGTCGTGTGCGTCCAGGAAACGAAGCTCGAGGACGCGAAATTTCCGCACGCGGATCTGGAAAATGCCGGATATCTCTGCGCGTACTCCGGACAGAAGACCTACAACGGCGTGGCGATTCTCGCGCGTGCGACGCTGGAGGCGGTCGCGACCGGCATTCCCGGCTTCGACGACGAGCAGAAGCGCGTGCTGAGCGCAACCGTCGCCGGCGCACGCGTCGTTTGTGCATACGTGCCGAATGGCCAGTCCGTCGAATCCGACAAGTATCGCTACAAGCTCGACTGGCTCGCCGCGTTCGACCGATGGCTAGGTGCCGAGCTCAAGGCCCATCCCCGGCTCGCCGTCCTCGGTGACTACAACATCGCCCCGGACGATCGGGACGTGCACGACCCGCAGCTTTGGCAGGGCCAGGTGCTCTGCTCGGAGCCCGAGCGCGCGGCATTCGAACGGCTGCTCGGCCTCGGACTCAAGGACAGCTTTCGTCTCTTCGATCAGCCGGAGCGTTCCTTCTCCTGGTGGGACTACCGGATGAACGCGTTTCGCCGCAAGATGGGTCTGCGCATCGATCACATCCTGCTCTCGGACGCGCTCGCTGCGCGCTGCACCGGCTGCACGATCGATCTCGAGCCCCGCCGGCTGGAACGGCCCTCCGATCACGCGCCGGTCGTTGCGGAGATCAGCGGTTAGTACCTGCGGTGCAGGCTCTGGAACACCACCCCGACTGCTGCGCAGCCACCTCTCGTTCTGCATAGGCTCTGGAACACCACCCCGGCTGCTGCGCAGCCACCCCTCCTCGAAGAGGAGGGGTAAAGGCGGGAATCATCCCCTCCTTTGCAAGGAGGGGTGCCCGCAAAGCGGGCGGGGTGGTTGCTCCCTTGTCAAGCTGCGCCGAGAAACTTCAGGCGTTCGCCGGCCACCTCGATGATGTCGCCCGCCCTGAGCTCCTCGGGTGCAGTCCCGATCGTCCGACTGTTGACCTTGGCGCGCTTGCCGCCGTCGACGTGCGCGATGAAGTATCC
>JBAVOG010000405.1:0-2892 GCA_049691875.1 Burkholderiales bacterium
GGTAGCTCAAAGGTAGAGTCCCGGATTGTGATTCCGGTTGTTGTGGGTTCGAGTCCCATCCGCCACCCCATTTCGCCCGCTACTTCGCAGCGGGCCATGGGGTGTCCCCCAAGGGTTCAACGAACAAGGGGGAGACCCCCTTGTATATCCCCCGGCGTGGCAGTGTGGTCGCGCGTTCCCTTCGCAATGCCGCGGCGGTCGTGACGCGCGGTCGTCGAAGCCTCCTCGTGGCCGAGCAGTTCCTGCGCGCGCGCAAGCGAGGAGGCGTCGCTCGCCGCCTTGGCGCGAATGTCGTTCTCACGGAAGCGGACGCCTCCCGCGCTCACAAACTCGTTCATCGCGCGCGCCCACGCGGCGCGAAATCCCAGCGACGACATCCGGCCGCCGTGCCGCGCGGGGAACAGCGCGAGCTTCTTCACGTCGCCCTGCGAGGCGACGATCGCGTCGAGGACGGTGCGCAGTCCCCAGGACCAGCGGAAGCGCATGCGCTTCCTTGTCTTTCCCGTTACGAGCTCGAGGCCACGGGGTGTGATGTTCGCCGATGTAAGCCGAAGCATGTCCCCCTGGCGAAGGCCGGTAATCCGCTTGAGCAGGATGTAGCGGCGCATCCAGTCCGGCGCGAACGCTTTGCCGAAGCGCACGAGCTGGGCCGTCTGCACGTACTATGGCCTACAAAGATCGCATCACCATCGAGCCTGGCAAGCGCGGCGGCAAGCCGTGCATCAGGGGGCTGCGTGTGACCGTCTACGACGTACTCGAGTACCTCGCCTCGGGGATGACCGAGGCGCAGATCCTCAAAGACTTCCCATACCTTGAGGCAGAAGATATCCGAGCCTGTCTCGAGTACGCCGCCGATCGCGAGCGCCATCTGCTCGCCACCGGTGCGTGAAGCTACTCTTCGACGAGAATCTCTCGCCCAGGCCGGTCGCGCTGCTGTCGGGATAATCTTCCCGAGCTTGGCGGACGTTGAGTGCTCGGCCTCGGAATGGCTGACGACGAAGCATTCTGGAAGCATGCGGGGGCTTGCTTTGTTATCCGGTGCCCGCCGGGGCGGCGAAACTGCAAACGCACCTCGAGCACACTCGAGGGGCTAGCGCGTTGCCGTGCTAGACTGCAACGCGTTTGGCCCGAGGGCCGAGCAACTTAGACGGGTAAACGATGCGGACGCGCCAGCTTACAGCCATCATCGAACGCGAGGGAGACGGTTTCGTCGCGCTGTGCCCGGAACTCGACATCGCGAGCCAGGGCGACACGATCGAGGAGGCGCGCGCGAACCTCAAGGAGGCGCTCGAGCTCTTCTTCGAGACGGCCGACCCCTCTGAGGTCAAGACTCGGCTTCACGACGAGGTATTCGTCACGCGAGTCGAGGTCGCGGTTGGGTAGATTGCGCGTCTTCTCCGGGCGCGAGCTTTGCCGGTTGTTGACGCAGCATGGGTTCCAGCAGGTCAGGCAGCGCGGCAGCCATGTCGTCATGCAAAAGCGCTCAGAGACCACAACCGTGACAGTCCCGGTGCCGCTGCACGACGAGATCCGCATCGGTACGCTGCAGTCCATCATCCGCCAGTCCGGGTTGCCCCGCGAGGTTTTCGAGCTCTGACCGCAGCCTCTGCGATGCTGATCAACGGCGATTCGCGCCGCGCGGGGAAGACGGCTACCAAAGATGCGCATCCCGCGGTCAACAGAATCAGTGCCTTACTGAGTCAGCATCCTTGGAAAGAACGCCTTTTTCCCTTTCCGAATCAAGTTCGATCCTGCGGATTGTGATTCCGGTTGTTGTGGGTTCGAGTCCCATCCGCCACCCCATGAATCCCCCGCGGTAGCGGCGGACCATGGGGATCCCCAAATTTTACGAACAAGGGGGAGACCCCCTTGCATATCCCCCCGCGACGGAACCATGCGCGCGTAGTTACTCCGAGAACGTCGGTTTTCCGTGGAGGCGTGCGCAAAATCTGCACGGTAGCGCGAGTTTTCGCGCTCGCTACGGAACCGTCGCGCAGGACGGCTAGGTCGCGGGAGGCTCGCGTTGCAGACGGCAAAGGTTGATTTGCGTATCTCGATGCGCATATACTGTGCGCATCATTGCACGCCTTCAAACCCATCAAATTCTTCACCACAATGGACCGTCGCCGCAAGAAGGCAGCCAATCTGAGCGTCGACGAGGCGCTGCTCGCGCGCGCCCGGCACCTCGGCCTGAACCTCTCCCAAGTGTTCGAAGCGGGTCTCGCCGAGGCCATCCGTCGGCACGAGCGCGAGCAATGGCTCCGCCGCAACCGCGCAGCGCTCGAGGCGTACAACGAGCACGTGGAAAAGCACGGCGTGTTCAGCGACGAGCTGCGCTCGTTCTGATGGCGCAGTTCGACGTCTATCGGAATCCGAATCGGGCGAGCCGCACACGCATTCCATACCTGCTTGACGTGCAGTCCGATCTGCTCGAGCCGCTCGCGACCCGAATCGTCGTCCCGCTCTGCAAGCCCGACGTGCTCGGCGGGAAGCCAGCCGAACGGCTCAATCCTGCGTTTGTCGTGGAAGGCCGCAAGGTGCTTATGCTCACGCCCGAGCTCGCTGGCGTGCCGCGCCGCGTCCTCGGCGAGCAGGTGGCGAACCTTGCAGCAGAGCGCTCGATGATTGTCGCGGCCCTCGATCTCGCGATCACGGGCATCTGAACGCCGCGAAGCGGTCGCGCACCTGCCGCGCGGAGAATCGCGCGCGCAATGGCGGGCGCGTATGATCGTGGTCTGCGAGCGGGGCGCGTCAGAAGAGCCACCGAGCGCGCATTGCCCCGTCGATGCGCGCGGGGAGACAGGCATGATCCGATCCTTCGCCACGTTGCTCGCCGTCGCCGGCGCGGTGACGGTCGCACAATCTGCGTTCGCCGAGTTGCCGGGCCAGTCC
>JBAVOG010000406.1:0-6805 GCA_049691875.1 Burkholderiales bacterium
GTTGGAGCCGCGCATGCCGAGCTTGTCGAGCTTCTGCGCGGTGGCGAATCCCTTGAAGCCCTTCTCGATCAGGAATGCGGTGATGCCGCGTGGTCCGGCCTCGGCGTCGGTCTTCGCGTAGACGACCAGCACGTCTGCATCCGGGCCGTTGGTGATCCACATCTTGGTGCCGTTGAGAATGTAGCGGTCGCCGTGGCGCTCGGCGCGCAGCCGCATGCCGACGACGTCCGACCCGGCTCCAGGCTCGCTCATCGCAAGCGCGCCGACGTGGTCGCCCGAGATGAGCTTGGGCAGGTACTTCTTGCGCTGCGCCTCGGAGCCGTTGCGGCGGATCTGGTTGACACACAGGTTCGAGTGCGCGCCGTAGGAGAGACCGACCGCAGCGGAGGCACGGCTGATTTCCTCGACCGCGATGATGTGCGCGAGGTAGGCCATGTTGGTTCCGCCGTACTCCTCCTCGACGGAGATGCCGAGCAGGCCGAGATCGCCCATCTTCTTCCAGAGATCCATCGGAAACTCGTTGGCGCGGTCGATCTCCGCAGCCCTGGGCGCGATCTCGGTCTCGGCGAAGTTGCGCACCGATGCGCGCAGCATGTCGATCTCCTCCCCGAAGGCGAAGCGAAGCTGCGGAATGTCGATCATCGGTATGCCGGATGAAGCGGGTTGGGCGGCTCGGTCCACGGGACCTCCTGAGCTGGGCAAGACGGACAATCGAGAGTTTGGCAGACCCGGGCAGCGGACGCGCGCCCGGGCGGCCACGCTCGCGCCGGACGCCGTAATCTGCGAAAATGGTGCGCTGCAGGATTCTAGCCGATAACAATCTCGCACTCAGCCGCGCACCCAGGCTATTTTCTCTGCGAACCCAGCCGGAAACACAGACGCCGCCCATGACGCCCGAGCAGGTGCTTGACTATCCTTTCGCCGAACCGCCCGCGAGCGGCGCGACGCGCCAAGTGGCGCCCGGCGTGCACTGGTTGCGCATGCCGCTGCCGTTCGTGCTCAACCACATCAACCTGTGGCTGCTGGAGGACGAAGCCAGCTGGGTGATCGTCGACTGCGGCGTCGCCTCCGACGAGACGCGTGCCCTGTGGGACCGCGTGCTGGCGGAACGGACCGGTGGCCGGAACGTCTCGCGGGTGCTGGTGACCCACTGCCATCCCGACCACGCGGGCAACGCCGGCTGGCTCAGCGAACGGCTGGACGCGCCGCTCTGGATGTCGCAGGCCGAGTACCTCACCGCGCACGCGTGGCGCGACGACACCGCGGGGTACACGCACGCCGGATGGATTGCGTTCGCACGTGCGAACGGCCTCGCCGAGGACCAGATCGCGAGCCTCGAAGTCCGCGGCAGCCGGTACAAGCGCATGGTCCCGGACTTTCCCCGGAGCTATCACCGCATCATGGACCGTGACGAGATCACGATCGGCGGCCGCGTGTGGCGCGTGGTGATGGGCTACGGGCACGCCCCCGAGCACGCGTCGCTGTACTGCGAAGAGCTCGACGTCTTCATCTCCGGCGACATGTTGCTGCCGAGAATCTCCACGAACGTCAGCGTGTCGTCGGTGACGCCCGCCGACGATCCCCTCGGCCAGTTCCTCGATTCGATTGCGGGGTATCGGTCGTTCCTGTCGGAGCGGTCACTGGTTCTCCCTTCGCACGGGCTGCCCTTTCGCGGCGCGCACGAGCGCATCACCCAGCTCGAGGAACACCACCGGGTCCGGCTCGCCGAGCTCGAGGAAGCGTGCGTCGCGCCGCGCTCGGCGGCGGAGCTGATCGGCACGATGTTCCGGCGCACGCTCGACCCGTTCCAGACTTTCCTCGCGCTGGGCGAAACCCTCGCCCATCTCAACTACCTCGCCCGCAAGGGCGTGCTGACCCGCGCAGTGGGCGCGGACGGTGTGGTGCGGTTCACCGCCCCCGCCTGACCCGACGACGGAGGCTGCTCGAATGTCCGCGAAACCCGAAGAGATCAACCAGACACCCGCTCCGGACGAGATGGCGCGGATATTCGCCGAGGTCGCCGGCCGTTCGAGCAACATGCTGGGTGAATTTCTCAAACGGCACCCGTCCGAGAACGGCGTGACATTCAAGGACGAGCTCGGCCTGGCCAAGGCGTACATGGACCTCTGGTCGCGAATGCTCGCCAATCCGTATCAGCTCGCGCAGGCCCAGATGAACATGTTCTGGGACTACACGCGTCTCATGCAGGGGACGTGGCTGAAGATGCTCGGCCAGCCGGTCGAGCCGGTGGCTGCGCCCGCGAAGAGCGACTCGCGCTTCAAGGACGAGGAGTGGGAGAGCCACTTCCTCTTCGATTTCGTGAAGCAGTCCTACCTGATCGCCGCGCGCCATATTCACGACGCAGTGTCCAGCACCGAGGGGTTGGCCGACGACTCCAAGAAGAAAGTCGACTTCTTCACGCGCCAGTACATCGACGCGCTCTCGCCCTCCAATTTCGCGCTCACGAATCCGCAGGTGCTGCGCGAGATCTGGAAGACCGGCGGAACGAATCTCGTGAAGGGGCTCAACAACCTGCTCCAGGACATCGAGGAGGGCGACGGCCAGCTGCGCATCAAGATGACCGATGCCAACGCGTTCAAGGTCGGCCACAACGTCGCCACCACGCCCGGCAAGGTGATCTACCAGACCGATCTCATGCAGCTCATCCAGTACGACCCGACCACCAAGGATGTGCTCAAGCGGCCGCTGCTGATCATCCCGCCGTGGATCAACAAGTTCTACATCCTCGACCTGCGCGAGAAGAACTCGTTCATCCGCTGGGCGGTGAGCCAGGGCCACACGGTGTTCGTGGTTTCCTGGGTGAATCCCGACAAGCGGCACGCGGACAAGGATTTCGCCGACTACATGTTCGAGGGGCCGCTCGCGGCGCTCGACGCGATCGAGCGCGCGACCGGCGAGAAGGAGATCAATGCCATCGGCTACTGCCTGGGGGGGACGCTGCTCGGCGCCATGCTGGGCTACATGGCGGCCAAGAAGGACAAGCGCATCGCCACGGCGACCTTCTTCGTCGCGCTGCTCGATTTTTCCATACCCGGAGAGCTCGGCGTGTTCATCGACGAGGAGCAGGTCGCCAATCTCGAGAAGCGCATGAACGAGCGCGGCTATCTCGAGGGCTCCGAGATGGCCGGGACGTTCAACATGCTGCGCTCGAACGACCTGATCTGGTCGTTCGTGGTGAACAACTACCTGATGGGCAAGGAGCCGTTCCCGTTCGACCTGCTCTACTGGAATTCCGATTCCACCCGCATGCCCGCCAAGATGCACAGCTACTACCTGCGCAACATGTACATGAAGAACCTGTTGCGGGTGCCCGGCGGCATCGAGCTCGGCGGCGTGCCGATCGACCTCTCGAAGGTCAAGGTGCCGGCATATTTCATTTCGACCGCTGAGGACCACATCGCGCCGTGGAAGTCGACCTTCAAGGGCGCCCAGGCGCTGGGCGGCAACGTGCGCTTCGTGCTGGGCGGCTCGGGCCATATCGCGGGAATCGTGAACCCGCCGGCGGCCAACAAGTACTGCTACTGGACCAACCCCGACATGAACGAGACGCCGGAAGCGTGGCAGGACGACGCCGAGCGCCACGAGGGCTCATGGTGGAACGACTGGCATAGCTGGATCGCCGCGCTCGACAAGAGCGAACGCGTGCCGGCGCGCATCCCGGGCGCAGGCAAGCTGAAGCCGATCGAAGACGCGCCGGGCTCGTACGTCGCGGTGCGGCTCGACGCGACGAAGAAGAAAGCGCACTGAGCGCGCGAATAGTCGGCGCGATCGCCGTGTTTGATGCGACACGCGTGACGAGCGGGCGTAACGGACGTGACGAGCGTGACGAGCGTGACGAGCGTGACGAGCGTGACAGGCGTGACGAGCGTAACGGGCGTGACAGGCGTGACGAGCGTGACGAGCGTGACGGGCGTGACGGCCGTGACAGGCGCGGATCCTGCAGTTGGTTTTTCCCCTCCTTTCCAAGGAGGGGTGGCCCCGAAGGGGCCGGGGTGGTTTACTGCACTGATCGAAGCCGCAACCACCCCCCGCCCTACGGGCGTACCCCTCCTTGAAAAGTAGAGGAAACAGCTCTGGAACCCTCGCAACAGTGCAAAAGAAACCCAAGGTCGTGATCCTCGGCACCGGCGGCACCATCGCCGGGGCCGGATCGAAGGCGGCGAACGTCACCGGATACCGGCCCTCCGTGATCGGCGTCGACGCGCTCGTGGCAGCGGTGCCGCAACTCAAGGAAGTCGCGGAGCTCGAGGCCCAGCAGCTCTTCCAGGTCGCGAGCTATCTGCTCGAGACCTCGCATTGGTTGCAGTTGGCGCGCGCCGCGACGGATGCGCTGGCGCGCAGCGATGTGAGCGGCGTGGTCATCACGCACGGCACCGACACGCTCGAGGAGACTGCGTACTTTCTGCATCTCACCGTTCGCAGCGAGAAGCCGGTGGTGGTCACGGGTGCCATGCGTCCGGCGACCGCGCTGTCCGCCGACGGGCCGATGAATCTCTACAACGCCGTGAGTCTCGCCGCGAGCCCGGACGCCGCGGGCAAAGGCGTGCTCGTGGCGCTCAACGACCGCATCGCCTGCGCCCGCGACGTCACCAAGACTCACACGAGTGGCCTGGAGACTTTCCGCTCGCCGGAGTACGGACACCTCGGCCAGATGGAAAACGGCGCTCCGCGGTTCTATCGGACGCCGCTACGCCGGCACACTGCGTTTGCCGAGTTCGTCGTGGCGGGGCTCGAGGAGCTGCCGCGCGTGGAGATCGTCATGGGATATGTCGGCGCGACGGGCGCACCGATCGCCGCGGCACTGGCGAATGGCGCGTCCGGTATCGTTTACGCGGGAACCGGCGCGGGAAACTTCACCGCTGCGGCGCGCGAAGCGCTGGTCGCGGCCCGGCGCAGCGGCGCAGTGGTGGTACGGTCATCGCGAATCGTCGCCGGCGTGGTGACCCGCAACACCGGACACGTCGATGACGATGCGCTCGACTTCGTGGTCGCCGACGACCTGAGTCCGCAAAAGGCGCGCATCCTGCTGATGCTCGGACTCACGCGGACGCGCGACACGGGCGCGCTGCAACGCATGTTCCAGACCTACTGATTCACCGACCGGACCTTTGCGCGGTTACTTCGCGCGCTTGGCGTCGCGGGGGTCGTCGGGCCAGTAATGGTCGGCGGCCTCTTCGTAGGGAGGGAAATAGAATCGCTTCGCGGGAACCACGACCGAGGCATAGGCCTTCTGCGATTCCCAGACCTTGCGGAAGAACGGATTCTGCGCAGCCTCGCGCGCCGCGATCTTGTCCCAGGCCTTGAGGAACTGCTCGAGGACGTCGGGAGGGGTCCGGCGTAACTGCACGCCGTGCTTTTCCTGCATCTCCTTCAGAGCGTCGGCGTTCAGCTTCTGCCACTTCGTCCACCAGAGCAGGAACGTCTCGTTCGCGGCGCTGGTGACGATCTCCCGGTGCTGGGGCGAGAGTGCGTCCCAGACGTCTCCGTTGATGAAGAGTCCGCCGATCGCCACGCTTTCGTGCATGCTCGGCGAGTAGTGATATTTCCACTCACTGTACAGGGCGAGGCGCAGGTCCTCGACGCCGCCGAACCACTCCGCGCAGTCGATATCGCCGCGCTTCGCCGCGGCCAGGATCTCCCCGCCGGGCATCTCCACCACGGTGAGGCCGAGCTCGCGCCACACTTCCGCCGCGATCCCGGTCTGCCGGCATTTCATGGTCTTGAGGTCGGCGAAGTTCCGGATCGGCTTCTTGAACCAGCCGAACGCCTGCGGCCCGGCCGGAAGCATCGGAATCGGAACGATGTTGAGCTTGAGCACGTCGCGGAAGAACTCCCGGTACATCTGGAGCCCGCCGCCGTGCTGGAGCCAGCCCACGACGTCGATTTCATCCATGCCGTGCGTGCCCCCGGGACCGCCCGCGAACAACAATGCGGTCTTGTCCCGGTTGCTCAGGAAGCCCGCCCAGGTGTGGGCGCCGTCGATCACTTTCTTGTTCGTGGCGTCGAGCACGTCGTATGCCGGCACGATCTGCCCGGCGGGCAGGCGCTCGATGCGCAGGGATCCGTCCGAGAGCTTCTCGACCCGATTTGCCCAGTACGTGAAGTTATCGTACAGCGTGAGCGACTCGGGCCAGCTCGCCTCGATCTTCAGGATCCTGGTCTCCGCCGCGGCAGCGCCTTGCGCGGAGATCAGCGCGGCGAACGCCAGGCAGGCGGCGAGGATCGCCCTGCTACGCAATGTGTCGCCGCGCATCGATGAACCGAATGTATTGGAGTAGGTACGGATGGTGTCGCGGGCGATCGTCACTCAACCGGAGGCGGCGCCCGCCACAGCTTGACCCATGGTAGGAGCGACGTCAAAGGCATGTCAAGCAAGCGCACGTCGTTCTGCGGGACAAATCACGCAGGGAATCGATGAGTCGCGCTCAGCCCGGAAGGTTGCGCGGCTTGTGGGGGGCGCGCGCGAAGAGCCGATCGTAGAGCCAGTTCGGCAGCAACCGCAGCCCCCACGAAACGACTCGCATCTGCCAGGGAATCACGGCCAGGCTGCGGCCCGCGTCGATCGCGCGGGCGATGCGTCGCGCCCCGACCTCTGCGGAAAGCAGAAACGGCATGCGATACGGATTCACGCGCGTCATCGGCGTATCGATGTAACCGGGGCAGATCGTGACGACGGTGACTCCCGTACCGTGGAGCTCCACGCGCAGGCTTTCGAGCCACGTGATTGCGGCCGACTTCGAGGCCGAATAGGCGCCCGCGCCGGGCAGGCCGCGCCATCCCGCCA
>JBAVOG010000407.1:0-2733 GCA_049691875.1 Burkholderiales bacterium
CGCCACCCCCCGACGCGGCACCGTGGCCGGTGAGGGCGCTGATCGTGACCTGATGAGTCACAAGAATGACCGGCACCCCGTCCGCGGGCAGTTTCGCCAGGAACGCGCGTAGTGCGGCAAGCTGCCCGTCGCGGTCCTGGGGGCGGCGGAAGAAGGAGTTGAGCGCAGGCAGCTCTGCGACGGTTCCCAGGTCGAGCAGCCGCGCCGTGTCGAGGCACCGGCACCACTGGCTGGAATAGACCTTTGCGCTCGTTACGCCTGCGCGGACGAGACGCTTGCCGAGCTCGACGGCTTGCGCCCGGCCAGTGCTGTCAAGGTTGCGCTGCGTCGAGCAGTCGCGGAGCTTGAAGGTCTCCGAGTCGCCGACGCCGGGCGCCAGCGCATGGCGCAGGATCAGCACCCGTCCCGGCTTGGCGAGCTCGGTGAGCGGTACCAAATCGACCGCGCCCGCCGCGGGGGCGAGGAACGAAAGGAGCGCTGCCAGCGTGACGCCGACAAATGTGCAACGCTCGAATGACATGTCAGAATGGAGCAGCGCGCCGCCTGGCCACACCATCGGTCGAGATATGCGCGTTCCCGGCAAGAGGGTGGTCAGGCGCGATGCTCTTTCGGCATCACGCCCGCGCGCTCGATCCGCTTCATCGAATCGACGGTGAACTCCGAGCTCGGCGCATTGCCGGCGATCACGACCATCAGGACCGAATCCTTGTTCTTGGGGCCGCGGGTTACGTTCTGGAACCGGCGCACGACACCCGGCGGAAACGAGATGAGGTCGAGCGGTTTGAGGTCCACGTGCTCGAGCTTGCCCTTGCCGTTCAGCCAGCTCGCGCGCCAGGTGCCGGTCATGCAGATGAACGTCTCGTTGGTGTCGTGGTTGTGCAGCATCGGTCCCTTGCCCGGCTTGGCCTTGCAATAGGCGAGGTTGAACCCCTCCGAGATCTTGATCGCGGACATGCGTGCGAGCTCGATGCCCACGGGCGACTGCTTACCCCCTCTTTCGACCTTGGGCGGCTGGAAGCCGATGACGTTGTAGAGCGTGCGCTCGCAGCCAGGCATCTTGCTGTCCGGCAGGCCGCCGTCGGAGCCCTTCAGCTTCTTGAAGCGCGCGACGCGCTTCATCATCTGCGCGCGTGATGGGCGCTTGCGGGGCAGGGTTTCCTTGTATGCCATACGAGCCTCCTTCGATCCGGGTGGCGGCGCGCCAACGTTCGCCATGCGACGGGCGTGAACGCGATCTTAGCGCACGATCTCGCGCGCGGGCCGGCGCACGTCCATTTCGTAGTCGAGCTCGACCACCGGGGGTCGGCAAGCGTGCCAGGTGAGCCCGCTCGCCGCTGCACCGCGCTGCGCGATCTCGTCCACCATCAGCGGCCCGATGTCGTAGGCCGTGTAGGCCTGCGTGACCGCGGCGTCTTTCCAGGAGAACCCGAGCGCGCCGAGCCGACCTTCCATGACGGCCATGACGTAGCGGACTTTTTCGCGCATCGCGTCGGGGGAGCGATCGCCGCGGCGCACGATGTGGTCGCGGTAGTTGGGCTTGAGCTCCGGCGCCTCGCCGCCGCCGGCGATCACGAACGAGCCCGGCGCCGAAGGCGTCGCCGGCACCGTATAGGAGAAGGCGTAAAGTGCCGGCGCGGCGGGCGGATTCACCACCGGACACACGTTCGTGCGCGCGACCGGGTTCACGCCGTCGCGGAAGATGCCCCAGCGCTCGAGCGTCTTCACGTAGTCGCGATTGAACGCCAGGAAGCCTTCCTCCGTGAAAGGCGCTGGCGAGCGCAGCTCGCAGGCACAGAATGACGTCGTCGGACGTTTCAGCGCTGCGAGGTGCGCCTCGGCAGCGGCGAATCCCTCTGCGAGGGGCAGCGGCTTGACGAAGTGCACGCGCTCGATCTCGAAACCCGGCTCGGCAGCCACGCCGGCGGAATACTGGAACGGACCCTTGATGTAGCGGTACCCGCCGGGTGCAAATGCAATCACGTCTGACATCGTCCTGTCTCCTCTGTCAAATCACGCCCAGGTACGCTTCGCGGATCGCGGGGTCGTCGCGCAACGCGGCGCTCGTCCCCGCGCGCGTGACCCGGCCCGAATCCATCACGAATGCGTTGCTTGCAAGATCGAATGCGGTTGCGACATCCTGCTCTACCAGGAGGATGGTCAATCCGTCGCGGTTCAGCGCCTGCAGCGCTTCGCACAGCGTGTCCACCGCCGCAGGCGCGAGACCGAGCGAGAGTTCGTCGATCATCAGAAGTTGCGGCGCGCTCATCAGGCCGCGGCCCACCGCACACATCTGCTGCTCGCCGCCCGAGAGCGTGCCGGCGGCCTGACTCTGGCGTTCGGACAGAATCGGGAACAGCGCATAGATGCGCTCGAGATCGCGGCGTATCGCCGCCGCCCCGTCCGTGCGCAGGTATGCGCCCATGAGTAAGTTGTCGCGCACGCTCATTGCGGAGAAGAGCCGGCGACCCTCGGGCACCTGAGCAATTCCAGCCGCGAGGACAACCTGTGGCCCGGAATTCGTGAGCGTGCGGCCGCCGAAGTGCACCTTTCCGGCGCGTGTGGCGACGAGCCCGGACACCGCGCGCATGAACGTGGTCTTGCCGGCGCCGTTGGAGCCAACCAGGCAGGCAATCTCGCCCTTCGACACGGAGACGTCGACGCCCCAGAGCACCTGGATCTCGCCGTAGGCGACCTCGAGGTCGCGCACCTCGAGCAGCGGCTCACGCATGTGCG
>JBAVOG010000408.1:0-3269 GCA_049691875.1 Burkholderiales bacterium
CGTGGTCGGCTTCGTGCTCGGGTCGCTGCTCGGAATCGTGATCGGTTTCGTGCTGGGCATGGCGCCGCGCGCCGAAGTCGTGCTCTCGCCCTACATCCTGGCGCTGCAGATCGCCCCCAAGGTCGCCTTTGCCCCGCTCTTCGTCATGTGGCTGGGTTACACCGTCTATCCGAAGATACTCGTCGCGATCCTGATCGTGTTCTTTCCGGTGATGGTCAATGTCCTGACGGCGGTGCGCACCGTCGACCCCGACATGGTGAATCTGGCGCGCTCGTTCTCGGCGACCCGCTGGCAGATTTTCCGGATGATCGAGTATCCGGCGTCGCTTGCGCCGCTCTTCTCCGGGTTGCGCATCGCCGCGACCCTGGCGGTGATCGGTGTCGTGGTCGGAGAGCTCGTCGGCGGAAATCTCGGCCTGGGGTATCTGCTGACCTATGGTGAAGGACAGGGCAACACGGCGATGGTCTTCGTGACCATCATCCTGCTCACGGTGATCGGAATTGCGGCATACGGATGCGTGGTCTTCTTCGAGCGCCGCGTACTTCACTACATGCCGCGAGCGCAGCACGCCACAGTTTGACCGAAAGGATCGAGGAGGCAACATGTCAGAGACGGGAATGATACGGACGCACGTTCCGAGCGCGAATGCCTCGGACGTCGTTGCAGACTTCAATCGATACATTGCGGCGTACCGCAATCCGCAGCCCAACCAGACCGCGGGTGCAGGGCAGATTTTCGAGGGCGGCGCGCGGGAACTGATCGTCTGGCAGACGCGCCCCGCAATGCCGACCGAATACGAGGAGATGCTCGCCTCGGCGCTCGAGCAGATCTTCTCGCAGCGCACCTACGAGCTGCCGGACATCGTCGCGGCGCTCAACCGGGACGGCATCCGGACCCCGGGTGGGGAAGCCTGGACCGAGGCGAATTTCCAGTCGACGTTCCGCGAGCTCGGCAAGCTTGCATTCGGATAGGAGAGCGACATGAGCGATGCACAGGCGGTAGAGCAGCGGTTGAACCGCGGGTTGCAGAATGAATGGTATCCGGTGCTCCCGAGCTGGGCGCTTGCCGGCGCGCCGGTCGGGATCACACGGCTTTCGGAGAATCTCGTGCTCTGGCGCGATGGAGACGGAACGCCGCATGCGACGGAGGACCGCTGTCCTCATCGTGGCGCGCGACTGTCGCTCGGCTGGAATCTGGGTGACCGCCTCGCCTGCTGGTACCACGGCGTCGAAGTCGACGGAACGGGAACGGTACGCAGGGTGCCCGCCGTGCCCAACTGCCCGCTCGAGGGCGACAAGGCCGTGAAGAGCTATCCGGTTCAGGAGATCCGGGGAGCCATCTTCGTCTATTTCGGCGACGAGGCGCATCTGCAGCCTTGCAAGCTGGAGTTGCCGGAGGAGCTCACGAGTCCCGAATACGGCGCGATCGTCTGCTTCGCGAAGTGGAAATGCAATTACCGGTATGCGATCGACAACGTCATGGATCCCATGCACGGGGCATATCTGCATGCGGCGTCCCATTCGATGGCGTTCGGGGACAAGACCGCGAACATGCAGATCCGGAAGACTCCGACCGGATTCTCGTTCGAGAAGACGAACCAGCGCGACGTCAATTTCGACTGGGTCGAGTTCGGCTCGAGCGGCGCGACCTGGCTGCGCCTGTCGATTCCCTACCGTCCGAGCGGCGGTCCCGGCGGCAGCTTCTACATCGTCGGTTTCGCCACGCCGGTCGACGAGGACAACTGCCTGGTTTTCTTCTGGCGGGCGCGGAAGTGCTCCGGATGGATGCGCGACCTCTGGCAATTCCTGTATCGCACGAAGCTGGAGGGGCTCCACTGGGCGGTGCTCGAGCAGGACCGTGTGGTGCTCGAGCACATGGCGCCCGATGCGCGGTCGCATGAGTTTCTCTACCAGCACGACACGGGCCTCGCGCGCGTTCGTCGGGTGATGCAGCAACGTGCGGCGGAGCAGTTGAAGGCGCTCGCTGCGCACCGCGCGGCCAAGGCGTCCAGCGCAGAGGCGGGGCAGGCGGCTGCCTGAGAGGCGCGAGGCGCACGCGATGCTACGCAATCGACGCATCCTGATCACCGGTGCCGCGCGCGGCCTCGGCCGTGCCTTCGCTGAGCGTGCGCTCGTGGCTGGCGCACGCGTAGTGGTGGCCGACATACTCGAGGATGCGGGGCGGGCAACCGCAAAGGAGATCGGTGCGGCATTCGTGCCGATGGATCTCGCCACGCCCGCCTCGATCGACGCGGGGGTGGCGGCCGCCGCCGTGGTGCTGAACGGGTTGGACGGCCTCGTGAACAACGGAGCGATAACAAGCTCGGGCGGCAAGCGGCTGGAAGAGCTGGACGTCGAGACCTGGGATCAGGTGATGGCGGTCAACGTTCGCGGCACGTGGCTCGCCACGCGCGCCGCAATGCAGTATCTCGCTGCGTCCGGAAAGGGTCGCGTGGTGAACATCGGCTCCGACACGGCGCTCTGGGGCGCACCGAAGCTGCTCGCCTATGTCGCGAGCAAAGGCGCCGTCATGGCCATGACGCGCGCGATGGCGCGCGAGCTCGGCGGGCAGGGCATCACGGTCAACACGGTGGCGCCGGGACTGACGCTCGTCGAGGCGACGGAGTACGTCCCGGCCGAGCGGCATCAGCTCTACAAGGAAGGGCGTGCGATCAGCCGGGCGCAGGTGCCCGAAGACGTTTGCGGCGCGGTGGCGTTCCTCCTGTCGGAGGAAGCGGGTTTCATCACCGGGCAGTTTCTCGCCGTGAACGGTGGATTTGCGATGCATTGACAGGATACATACGGAGGAAAGTCATGAGCGATCAGGCAGTGAAAGAGAAACAGGCCGCACGGTCATGGGACCGGCCCGCGGGCGCGAGCTTCGCGGAGTGGATGGAATCACGAGTCGCGCGGCTCGCGGCGCGCAAGTACGACTGGAACGCACTCAAGTTCCAGGCCGACTACGACCCGAAGTACCGGCGCGCGCAGATGCGATACGTCGGAACCGGTGGCACCGGCGTGGCATCGGACGCCAATGTGGTTCCGGCCGAGCACTTCACGTTCTCGACGATGGTGCTCCCGGCCGGGGCGGAAGGGCCCATGCACATCCACACCGACGTCGAAGAAATCTTCTTCGTGCTTCGCGGCAAGGTGAAGGTGATGTGCGAGAAGGACGGGGAGCGCTGGGAAGCGGTGGTCGCGGACCGCGATCTGATCTCCATTCCGCCGGGGGTCTACCGGGGCGAGATCAACATCGGCGAGGAAGATGCG
>JBAVOG010000409.1:0-5987 GCA_049691875.1 Burkholderiales bacterium
TCGGGACTTCCACGGCCGCAGCAGCACGCAGCCCGCCCGCGGCATCCTGCGCAAGGATCCCCACCTGATACCTTGCTCCCGCCTCCCAGGCGGCAGCCAGCGTCACGCTGCGGCGGGCACCCTCGCGCGCAGCGAATGCCCAGGTCGGCGCACCCGACACGGCCGCCAGGGCAATCAGAAAATCACGCCGTTGCATCGAGCTCAATCCCCGTCCGCATCGGAGAAGCCGATGCGCACGTCCAAAGCAGGCGCAACTTTGTCTTCGACGAATCGCTTGAGGGTGCTCAGCTCACGCGCCGCGGTCAATACGCTATTCGGATCGTTGCCGCCGAGACCTGTCATGGCCTTGTTCGCACGCTCCACCGTTCCGGTAAGCCCATCGGCCAGTTGTCCTTGCTGCCGCGCTCGCAACATGGACGCGAGGGAACCGGGTCCCGCGCCTTCGGCGAGTGCACGCAATGCCTCCCATTGCGCCGCCCAGCTTGCCGCAGTGGCCCCGCTGGCGCTACGCGGATAGTCGGGACGGACATCGGATCCGGTGGTGGCCGCCTTGCGCGCCGGCTTTTCCATGTCGCCCCAGCGCAGGTGTTCCAGACCGCCCACCCACTGGTTGACGCAATCGCTCATGGCCTTCTTCGCAGCTGCGGCGTCCGGCGTGCTCGCCGCCGCTTCCCGAAAGCCGGTCTCCATGAACTTCGCTTCGCGCTCGATCTCCATCGCCACCTGCACGGCGTAGCGGCACCCGGCCGATGCCGGCTGCACGGGCTTGGTCCACAACAACCACTCCAGCGCGGGAAAGCCCTTCGCAGGCGTGCCGATGCGATCCATGTCTGCCGCACTCTCCGGCGCCGCTTCGACCGCCTTGACGATCATGCGTGGACGCGTCGGGATGAAATCGAGCTTGCCCTGCATGCGGTAATCCAGCATCAACCCGATGGACACCGCGGACAGGCGCTCCCAGGCGACGAGACTCGTGTTCCACGCCTTGCGTGCCACCTCGAGCGCCGTGGCCGGATCCTGCGTCGACGTTGCGCAATAGGATTGCAACGCGCTCGTGAGACGCGCGCTGTCGGCGACCAGCTCGACGGCGCGGGGAACCATCCAGTCGCGATAGATCGCCTGGATTTCGGACGCATCGTCGGCCCGCGCGCCGAGCGCGACCGCGAGCGCAATCAGCAACGCGAAGATGCGCCACGTCCTCACAGGGACTCCACGAACTTCACCAGCGCCTCCCGTTGCGCCTTGGTCATCTTCAATACCCGATCGCGGCTGGCTTCTGCCTCGCCACCGTGCCACAGGATCGCTTCCAGGACGCCGTTGGCGCGGCCGTCGTGAAGCAGGCGAGTGTGACCGTTGACGTCCTTGATCAGTCCGATACCCCAGAGCGGCGGCGTCTTCCACTGACGCCTGTTGGCACCGAAGTCGGGCCGGCCGTCCGCCAGACCGTCGCCCAGGTCGTGCAGCAGCAGGTCGGTGTAAGGATAGATCCGCTGACCGTTGAGTGCCTTGCTGCTGAACTGTGGATTCGGCCCCTCCACCGTCACGTAGGTCGGCCGGTGACACATGGCGCATTGCGCGTCGTGAAAGATCTTCTGTCCCTGCAGCACCTGCGGATCGCCGGGCGCGCGCCGGGCGGGCGGCGCCAGCGTCGCCTGATAGAACACCACGTCACCGAACGTCTTGTCGTCGATCTCCGGCGATCCGTGCTGCCCGCCACGCGGCGCGGCGAGGCAGTCCTGCTCGGCGGACGTGCATGCCTCTTCGGCAAACACCGAGGACGTGATCCCGATATCACCGTTGAATGCGCCCGCGGTCTGGTGCGCGATGGTCGCCACGTTGGCTTTCCAGCCGAACCGGCCGAGCATCATTTTCTGCGACGGCGCATCCCAGACCTGATTGGGAACGCCCTTGATCGGGCCGGGCGCGGCTGCCTGCGCCTTGGCATTGGCTTCGATGTCGGTTGCGTCGATCGCCTCGATGAGTCCCACACCGATCAATTGTGGCGCCACGCGCGGACTCACGAGCACGTTGCTCGCCAGCGGGCCGTAGCCGAGATCCCGGATGGAATAGCGGGGTTTTTGCAGCGTGTACGGCGTGCCGTCGGCGAATCGGCCGTGCACGGCCTCGAGCGCGATGTCGATCTTTCCTTCGGGCTTCACGCGCTGAATGGCGGCATTGTCCAGCTGATCGCCATAGGTGGGTTCCGGAACGACACCACCGTGTGCGCCGACACCGGGCACCGACAGACGGAGCAGCAGTCCGACCGGCTGCTCCCCCGCTTCGGGCGGCGCCCCGCGCCCATCTTCCGTGTGGCAGCCGCCGCAGGAACGCGCGATGAAGTGCGGGCCGAGCCCATCGCGCTTCTTCGTCGACGACGGCGCCTCCACCCAGTTCCGCTTGAAGAACGAGTTGCCGATGACGAAGCGCGTGCGCTCCGGGTCGGTCAGGTTCGCGGCAGGAAACGAGAATGCATTCTTCCCCGTGGCGTAGACGGTGGTGGCGCCGCCCACCTTCTCGCCCAGGGGATCATCGGTCGGTGCCGCGTGGGCTGAACCCCAGGCGAGGATGAAGCAGACGGCCAGACGCATGGGTCGGATGGTGGGCACTCCTCGCAGCGAATCCTGGAATTCGAATTCAATTATCTCTCAGGGCTGCACCAGCGTGAGCTTCGTGATGCCCAGCACCGCTGCGGCGTCGACCAGATCCTTGCTCTGTTGGATGAGGCTGTCCACTGTGGCCTGCACGCGCTTCCGACCGGGTGCGTCGCGGCCGCCTATGATCTCGTGATCAAAGGGTGGTTGAATCGCCTTCGCCAGCGCGACGGACTTGGCGATCTGCTGCGTGGTGCGCTCAGCCAGCGCGGTATCCTGCTTGGCCACCAGGTCGCGCAACGACGGACCCTGTATCACATTGCCGTCGGCGCGCTTGTAGCGGGCGAGCCAGACGTTCTCGATACCCAACGCGTTGTTGACGATGTCCCGGTGGGTGTTGTCGGAGAAGCAGGAGTGCTCGTCCTCCTGATCCTGGCTGGCCAACGCGACCTCCATGCGCTCGCCGGCGAGCTCGCCGCGCGAGAGCGAACCCAGTCCCACGAAGATCTTCCGCACGGATTCCACGCCACCCTTCTCGAACTGCGCCCGGAAGTTGGAATTGCGGCCCGCCTTCCATTCCCTGGTGAGGGACGTCAGGTCATCGACCAGAAGATCGCTCACCACCTTGAGATACTGCCGGCGCCGGTCCGCGTTGAGCATCTTGCCGTCGACGAAATCGGTATAGCTGCGATTGCCTGGGCCGGTCTCGCTCAGATCCTGGCCCCACAGGAGGAACTCGATGGCATGCCAACCGCTGGCGATGTTCTCCTCGCCGCCCCGCTCGTTCTGCGTGATGATGTTTTGCCGGTTGATGACAAAGCGCGGATCGTTGATCAGACCGGAATCCGCCCGCCCCTGGACGTAGTCCACGTACGATTCGTCCATGGGCCAGGCATTCATGCGACCTTCCGGGCCATTCTCGCCGTCGATCGGGCCCCCGTAGAAGCGGAAGGCCTCGGTCTGGCCGTAGAACTCGCGGGCGTTGCGCCAGGCCTTCTGCGCCACCTGCTGGGACTCAGTCGAGGGCTGGGCGAGGAACGCGTCGATCGCCTTCTGCATGGCCTTGGCCGATTGCAGCGTATCGTCGTACGACGCGTGGACGATCTCTGCGTACTGGGTAAGCACCCCGGAGACATCCGCCGCGACGGTGCCAGCCGGTTCGGCAGCCGTGACGAGCTGGGGGGTGGCGCTCAACGCCAAACCCAGGACAAGAGCGCGCAGTATATGTTTCATGCTGGAACCTGCTTGGTGAAGTGATGGAACGATGAATGACGAAGATTGCATGATCGCCTCGGCTCAGAAACCGGCTACCGCACGCAGGCCGAGCACCCAGAGGTTCTGTGCACTGGGGTCTCCGCCAGGCTGAACGATCCATTGCACGTTCGGCGAGAGCTGGAGGTTCTTGTTGATCTGCCAGGCGTAGTACAGCTCGATGTCCTGCTCCGCGCCCGTCGGGCTGTACCCGTAGACGGCGGGAGCGGCGGCCTTGAAACCCGAGCTCGTATTGAGCCAACCGTACGCGAGCCCGATCCGGTCCTCCTGTCGGCCCCAGCTGAAACCGTTCAACTGCGCGCCGACGGTGATGGCGTTGTCGAACCGCACCGGGCCGCTGAAGGAGTGGCCATAGCGAGCGAACACGGTGAGCGCACGGGAGATCACCTCCTGGTCGATCGACAATCCGAAGCCCGTCTGCCGCGCCGTAGTGGTCGCCGCGTCGTCGTTGTAGGGGACGAATTGCCCGTTGGTCCACGCGTAGATCCGGTAATTTCCGGGACGGTTGCGCAAGACTCGCCCGCCGTATTCCAATTGACCGATAACGAAGGGCTTGCTGAAAGTGTTCTGGAAGCCCGCGCCCCCGGCAGTGCCGAATACGCCCAGTGACGCCTTCCAATGATTGACCGAATTGACGTCGCTCTTGTAGCTCGCGATCACGCCGGGCTGGAATCCGTAGCTGTCGCCGCCGATCCCGCCGCCGGAGTCGAGCAACGGGCTGTGCACGAAGACGTTGTTCAGGAAAGCCGCGTTTTCGTTGTCGGCGATCTCGTTCCCGTCGAAGAACCCGAACAGATCGATCTTCCCGAAGGTGCCCTCGATCCGGGGCAGTGCGCCGGACGCGGTCGGCGCCAGCGGATAGCCGAACTGGTACCAGGCCTCGCCGAGGATAGTTGCAGAATCGTCGCTGTTCTGAAGGAAGAACGCCGTGGAGTTTGGCGTGGCCGTGTAGGTGGGATTGGCGAATGTCAGGCCCTCGCCCTGTCCAGCGCGGAGATGGAAGAAGAGCTTGCTGTCGCCGACTCCGGCGAGCTTGCCGAAAGAGTCGAGCGGGACTTCGACCGTGACGTCGGCGCGGTAGTTGAGCTGGCTCTTGTTGCCCTGGGTGGCACCGCGCTGCGCCCGCTGCGAAACCATGGCAAGTTCGGCGCCGACGGTGACACCCTCGAGGGCCTCCTCGAGCTTGCTCGGCTTCTTCAGCGTCACGACCTGGTTCTCCAGATCTCCCACGCGGTCATCCAGATCGTTCACCTTCTCGTTCGTGGCCCGCTCGGTCGCGGCCTGCTGCTTCGTCGCCGACGGCGTCGGCTTCTGTCCGGCAGCTTTTTCCTTCTCAAGGGCCGCTTCCAGGCGCCTGTTGGAGGCCTCGAGTTGTTCCACCCGCTTGAGCAGGCGCTCGACGGCGCTGTTCAGTTTCTCCACATCTGCCTCGGCCGCCGCAGGAATATCGAACCCTGCTCCCGCCAGCAGCGCTGCAAGCAACAGCGGCCGCGCAATGCGATCTTTCTTTTCCAAAGGACGCTCCCTGTAGTCAACCTTGCTGTCACGACGAACTCGCTGGCTGGCTACCGGGCATCGCACGCCCGTTGGCTGGCTGGAAAACCGGCTGCAATCGCTCGGGTTCTACCCGGCTGGATGTCTTGCTGGTGAAGAGACCTTTCTCGTGAGGTCATGAGGTCAGGTACGGCCACCTGCTACGTGCCACGACCGAGACCTAATCCCTTGTAACTAATAGCACTTCTTGTCCGCTTCCATGTCACGATTGAGGCCCGCACGGGGACGCCGTGAGGATCAGTTTCCCGTTCTGCGTCAGACGCAACTGGTACTCCCGCCCGTTATGGACGATCACCAGCTCCTTGCGCGGGCCGAGCAGGATGTCACTCGATACCCGGTATTGCGACACCGTGGAGGCTTGGTTGCGCAGGGACTTTGTGGATAGCACATGCGAATGCTAGTCATTCTCAACAAAGCCGTCAACAATTTCTAACCTTACGATACATATAGTTAACGCTTTCCACCTGCCGATCTTATTGCAATCTCTAGATCATTGAATGATAATGCTTCTCGTTCTACTACCGAGTTTCCGACGGACCGGCACTATGTATATCTGCATCTGCAACGGGA
>JBAVOG010000410.1:0-1634 GCA_049691875.1 Burkholderiales bacterium
CGAGGCCTACAACCTCCCCGAGGGCGTGATCACGCACCTGTACCGGGACATCGCGGCCGGCAAGCCCGGCACGCTCTCGTCGGTCGGACTGGGAACGTTCGTCGACCCCCGCCAGGAAGGGGGGAAAATGAATGCGCGCACGACCGAGGACCTCGTGCAGATCTTGTCGGTCTTCGACCAGGAGTATCTCTACTATCGTGGTCTGCCCATCAAGATCGCGTTCATCCGCGGCACGACGGCGGATCCGGACGGCAACATCACCATGGAGAAGGAATCCCTGATCCTCGAGAACCTCGCCATGGCGATCGCCGCGAAGAACTCCCACGGCTACGTGATCTGCCAGGTCGAGCGGATCGCCGCCGAGGGAACGCTCGACGCACGGCAGGTGCGCATTCCCGGCAGCATGGTGGATTGCGTGGTCGTCGCCGAGCCCGAGCACCACATGCAGACGTACGGGACCCAGTACAACCCGGCCTTCTCGGGAGAGGTGCGCATCCCGCTCAAGCACATCAAGCCGCTCGTGCTGAGCGATCGCAAGGTCATCGCGCGGCGCGCGGCCATGGAGCTCGGCGCGAACAGCGTCGTCAATTTCGGTCTGGGTATGCCCGACTGCATTCCGACGGTGGCGAGCGAGGAGAAGATCAGCGAGCTCATGACCCTCACGGTGGACCCCGGCGTCATCGGCGGCGTGCCGATGGGCGGCCTCGACTTCGGTGCGGCGGTGAACTGGCAGGCGGTCATCGACCACTGCTCGCAGTTCGACTTCATCGACGGCGGCGGACTGGATGCCGCCTTCCTCGGCTTCGCCGAGTGCGATCGCGCGGGGAGCGTCAATGCGAGCCGCTTCGGCGGCCGCATCGCAGGCTGCGGGGGATTCATCAACATCAGCCAGAACGCGAAGAAGGTCATCTTCGTGAGCAACTTCGCCTCGGGCGGCCTCGAGGTCGCCATCGAGGACGGACGACTGCGGAGTGACCGCGAAGGCAAGCACGTCAAGTTCGTCGAGCGGCTCGCACAGGTGACGTTCAACGGCGAGCTCGCCGCCCGTAACGAGCAGGACGTTCTCTATGTGACCGAGCGGTGCGTGTTCCGGTTGACACCGAAAGGCATCGAGCTCGTAGAGGTGGCGCCCGGCGTGGACATCGAGCGAGACATCCTGCGCCTGCTGCCGTTCAAGCCCGTCGTCGGGTCGCCCGTGGAGATGGACGCGGCCATCTTCCTGCCACAGCCCATGGGCCTGCGCGAGCGGATGCTGGACATACACATCGACGATCGACTCTCATACGATGCGTCCACCAATACCGTATTCATGAACTACGCGGGCATGCGCGTGAAGGACAAGGGCGACATCGACACGATCATCGCCGCGGTGGACCGGCTGCTGGGTCCCTTGCGCCGGCGGGTCAACTCGATCGTCAATTACGACGGCTTCACCATCGACGACGAGGCGATCGGAGACTACATGGATGCCGTGCGCTACGTCGAGCAGACCTACTACATCAAGGTCTCACGCTACACGAACAGCGGCTTCATGCGTCTGAAGCTCGGCCAGGAACTGGAAAAGCGCCGCCTCTCCTCGCGGGTGTTCGAGACGGGGCGCGAGGCGCGCCGCATTCTCGACGACCCGCGCTAGA
>JBAVOG010000411.1:0-2391 GCA_049691875.1 Burkholderiales bacterium
GCGCAGTTCGGCGAGGAACAGGCGACGGAAGAGCCTGGAGAGGACGCGGACCGGCAGGAAGAAGCCGGGCCGGCAGGCGATCCATTGTGTGCCGTCGAGCGAGAGGCCGCCGCCCGGCACGACGCAACGGACGTGCGGATGGTGGTGCAGGTTCTCCCAGGTGTGGAGCACGGCGACGAGGCCGATCTCGGCCCCGAGGTGCCTCGGATCGGCGGCGATCGTTTGCAGCGTCTCGGCGGCGGTGCGGAACAGGATGGCGTAGACCGTCTCCTTGTTCTGGAAGGCGATCTCGGCCACCAGTGCGGGCAGCGTGAACACGACGTGGAAGTACGCGACCGGCAGCAGCTCGGCCTGGCGGGCCGCCAGCCACGCGGCGCGGGCGTGGCCCTGGCACTTCGGGCAGTGCCGGTTGCGGCAGGAGTTGTAGGCGTGGCGGACGAGTCCGCACTCGGCGCAGGTCTCGGTGTGACCGCCCAGCGCCGCCGTCCGGCACAGTTCGATGGCGCTCATCACGCGGCGTTCGACACGGCCCAGGTGACCGTCGTGCAAGCGGCGATAAGCGTCGCCGTGGCGGCGGAACACATCCGCCACTTCCAGGTCGGCCGACATGGTGGCGCCGGATCAGGCGGGCGGCACGACCTCCAGCTTCAGCCGATCGAGCGGGCTCTCGGTCCGGCGGATCAACCCGTTCGAGACCCGCGTGTAACGTGCCGTGCTCGACAGGTTGGCGTGACCCAGGAGAACCTGGATGATGCGGATATCGGTGCCGCTCTCCAGAAGGTGGGTGGCAAAGCTGTGCCTGAGCGTGTGCACCGTCACCCGCTTGTGCAAGCCGGCGGCCGCCCGAGCCGACCGGCAGGCCGCGTGCAGCACCTGGACGTCGATCGGCTTGCTCGCGTCACGGCCGGGGAAGAGCCAGTACGGCGGTCGCGCGAGGCGCCAGTAGGTGCGCAGGATGCCGAGCAGTTGCGCCGACAGCATGACGGTGCGGTCCTTCCCGCCCCCCGCCTTCGCAGGGGCAAGCTCTTGCCGTGCTCGACCTGGATCACCATCCGGCTGCTGTCGATATCCGCGACCTTGAGCCCGACCACCTCGGATGCGCGCAGCCCGGCCGCGTAGGCCGTCGTCAGCGCGGCACGTGTCTTCAGGCTCGGCACCGCCTCAAGGAAACGCACCACCTCGTCTGCGCTCAGCACGACCGGCAGCTTGCGCGGCTCCCGCGCGTAGGGGATGCGCTCCGGGATCTCGCCATGCCCGAGCGTGACGCCGTAGAAAAACCTGAGCGCGCAAACCGTCTGGTTCAGCGCCGGCCAGGAGATCCCGGTCGACACCAAGTGAACCTGGAAGCCACGAATATCTTCAAGGCCCAGCCGGTCCGGCGAGCGGCTGAAATACCGGCTGAACTTCGAGACCGCGTGGAGATAGGATCGTTGCGTCGCCGGCGACAGATTGCGGACCGTCATGTCCTCGACCATGCGCCGGCGCAGAGGGCTTATCTCGGCCATCGGGGGCTCTCCTGCCTTGAGGGTTGGGCTTCAACACCCACAATCCTCTCAGACGGGACACCTTCCCCCTATCCGCTCACCCCAATCCCGCGGCAGCGGGTTCGTTCAATCCCCTTCGTGATTCCGATCCCGCATCCGCCGCTCTAACCCGGATATCTCACCAGACGGCGCGGCGACATTGGATTTGAGGGGTTTTGGCGAAGCCGAAGCGCCATCCGAGCGGTTGCATGGACTGGGCGCTTTATAGTTTTCGCGTATTGGTTGAGCTGTTGCGCCTTCTGCGGCTATGACGAGTCGCGGTAGGCAAGCGTCGCGGGTGGCTGGTCGACGTTTTTTGGATTGCCGGCCCTCGGCTCAGGCTGGCGGGGCGCGCAGTCTGGCGTGAGCGAGGACGAAGGCGGCCTGATACGGGCAAGCGGAGGCCATGGCGATCTTGATGCGGCGGACCGAGACGGTGACGCGGGCGCCGATCTTCAAGAGCTTCAGGCGGATGGTGCCGCACGTGGCAGCTTCCATCTCGGTGTGTTGCAGACCGAGACGCCGCAGCGCCGCCATCAGTACGTAGGCGAACGACGAGAACCACAGGCGCAGCTGGTTGGCCGCCATGGTCGCCGTCGAGGTGCGGTCGGCGAACAGGTCGAGCTGCTGCTCCTTGATGCGGTTCTCCATTTCGCCGCGCGCGCAGTAGACCCGCTCGTAGAGAGCCTTGGCGTCGATCGCCCCTCGCTTCAGCGAGGTGACGATGAAGCGCGGGTTGGCGCCCTTGGCCAGGTGCTCGGCGTTGCCGATCACCCGCCGCCGGCGGCTCCAGCTGTCCAGCGTCGCGTAGCGGAAGTCCTTGAAGCGGCGCGCGGCCAGGCCGGTGGTCTCATGCTCGTCCTCGGCC
>JBAVOG010000412.1:0-3349 GCA_049691875.1 Burkholderiales bacterium
GAGGAGGGCATCGACGCAGCCGTCAGCGCAACGCTCGCCCGTCCGGGCTGGAATCCGCGGACGCCGGACGCGGCCAGCTTGCGTGCGCTGCTGCGCGCCGCCTGGGAAGGCCGCCCGCCACGGGGAATATGAGAGGGTCTTAGTCCCTCCAGTTCGCGGGCTCGCCGACCGCGATCCAGCGCTGGTAGGTCGCGAGCGTCTCCGCGTTGGGCGGATAGAGGCCGACGACCGGCCGGCCTTGCAGCACCCGCATCTGCACGAAACGCTCATAGCGCTCCTGTTCGGTGCCGGCTTCGGCGACTTCCGCGACCAGTGCGCCCGGCACGACGACGATGCCGTCGGCATCACCCACGATCATGTCACCCGGCGCGACCGCGACGCCGCCGCAGCCGATCAACTCTCCGTACCCGGCATATGCGAGGCCCGTGATGCTGGGCGGTGCCGCGGCGCCAGCGGAGAACAACGGCAGCCCGACCTTGCGGATCTCGGCGATATCGCGGACGGGCGCATCGGTCACTGCGGCGACCACGCCGTTGACTTTCAACCGGGCGATCAGGATGTCGCCGAGCGTGGCCGCTTCCCGCGTCCCGCAGCCATCGATCACCATGATGCTGCCCGCCGGGCAGGCCTCGATCGCATCGCGGAAGGAGCCTGCTTTCGCATAGCTTTCGGGTGTGGCGAGATCCTCGCGCGCGGGAACGAAGCGCACGGTGAAGGCGGGGCCGACCACGCGCGGTGCGTCCGGAAAGACCGGCAGCGGGCCGCGCATCCAGGTCCGTCGGATGCCGCGCTTGAGCAACACCATGGTGAGCGTGGCCGTGCTGATCTGCCTCAGCCGGTCGATCACTTCCGTGGCGAAGGTCGATTGGCGCCGGACACTGCTCATGGGCTGGCTTCTCCTCGCCGGGCGCGTGCGCCGGCATCATGGGGCATGGGCGAATCGTATAACCTGGAGTATTGTAAGTCCTGCTCCCGTAAGCCCCGCCCGGCGCTTCGTCTGCCGCGGCAATCCCGAAGGAGGAAACAGCATGGGCGAGAAGATCACGTTCAAGCGCCCCGACGGCAAGGACTGCGTCGGCTACTACGCGCGACCGGCTGCCGGCGACAAGGCGCCGGGCGTTGTCGTCATCCAGGAGTGGTGGGGTCTAAACGACCAGATCAAGGGTGTCGCGGACCGCGTGGCCAAAGAGGGATTCCGTGCGCTGGTGCCCGATCTCTACCGCGGCAAGGTCACCCTGGATGCGGCCGAGGCTTCGCACATGATGACCAGCCTAGATTTCAAGGACGCGGCCACGCAGGACGTGCGCGGCGCGGTCCAGTACCTGAAGAAGGGCAGCGCGAAGGTCGCGACGATGGGCTTCTGCATGGGCGGTGCGCTCACGATGCTCGCCGCCATGTACGTGCCGGAGACCGACGCCGTCTCGTCCTGGTACGGCGTGCCGCCGCCCGAGGCCGGCGATCCGGGCAAGATCCGCATCCCGGTGCAGGGGCACTTCGCGCGGCAGGACGCATATTTCGCGCCCGACGCGGTCCAAGCTTTCGAGTCCAGGCTCACGGCCGGCAATGTTCCCCGCGAGTTCCACTGGTACGACGCGAACCACGCGTTCGGCAACGAGACCGGCGACAATCACGATCCGGCGGCGGCGAAGCTCGCCTGGGAGCGTACGCTCGCGTTCCTGAAGAAGCAGCTCGCTGCATAGGGGTCGCGCGGCCACAAGAAAGGTAGACGCAATGCTTGATCTCGCGATTCGCGGCGCCACGGTCTACGACGGCTCCGGTGCGCCGCCGCGCGGCGTCGACGTCGGCGTGCGGGACGGTCGCGTGACGTTGGTCGGCACACTTGCCGAGTCGGCGCGCGAGACGATCGACGCGGATGGTCTCGCGCTCGCGCCCGGGCTCATCGACGTCCACACCCATTACGATGCACAGGCCACCTGGGACGCCACGCTGTCGCCTTCGCCATCGCTCGGCGTGACGACGGCGGTGATCGGCAACTGCGGGTTCGGAATCGCGCCCTGTCCGCCTGCGCATCGCGAGCTGCTGCTGAAGAATCTCTCGGTCGTCGAGGGGATGGACCTCGACGCGCTGCTCACCGGCACCCGCTGGGACTTCGAGACGTTCGCGGAGTACCTCGCAGCGCTGCGCGCCCGGCGGCTGTTCGCCAATGTCGCGGTGCTCGCCCAGCATTCGACGATCCGCACCGCCGTCATGGGCGAAGCCGCGTGCGAGCGCGTGCAACCGACGGCGGACGAGCTGGCGCGGATGCACGACATCGTACGCGGCGCGATCCGCGCGGGCGCGATCGGATTCGCCTCGTCGTTCTCGCCAAATCACAGCGGCTGGGGCTCGCGACCGATGCCCTCGACGCTCGCGTCAGACAAAGAACTTGCGACACTCGTCGGCGTACTCGGCGAGGAGGGGCGCGGAATGTTCGTGTCGGCGACCGGGCCACGCGCGACGCCCGAGTACATGGAGAACATCGCCGCGACGACCGGACGGCCCGCATTCATCGTCACGGTCCTCACGATGCACAACGACGCGCATCCCGGCCAGGCGCTCGACTACTACGAGCGGTGTCGCGCGGCCAACGAGCGGGGCCGCGAGGTCTACATTCACTCGAGCTGCCAGCCGCTCTCGTTCGATTTTTCGCTCCGCGATCCCTACGTCCTGTACAGCCACGACTCGTTCGCGCGCGTGAAGCAGGCGGATAGAGCGGCCCTGCCTGCGGTGTACGAGGATCGTGCGTTCCGTGCCGCGTTCCGGGCCGACCTCGCGCGCCCGAAGGCCGGAATCATCTTTGCCGGCGACTGGGGCAAGATCGAGATGGGCCAGGCGGCGACCGGGGCGGTGCAGGCACTCGAGGGGCGCACGATCGCCGAGCTTGCGCGGGAGTCCGGTCGCGATCCGGTCGATGTGCTCTTCGACACGGCGCTCGCAGACGGGCTCGATACGGTGTTCGTCGGCAAGTTCTTCAACAGCGACGACGACGGGGTGCAGCCGCTGCTGCAGCACTCCGCGGGCGTCGTCGCGCTCTCGGATGCCGGCGCGCATCTCAAGTTCCTGTGCGACGCGGGCTTCGGGCTGCATTTTCTCGGCCACTGGGTGCGCGAGCGCGGGGCGTTCACGCTCGAAGAGGGTGTGCGGCGGCTGACGAGCGATCCGGCGCGCAAGTACCGTATCCCCGAGCGCGGTCGCATCGAGCCTGGGGCCTGGGCAGACCTGCTGCTCTTCGATCCGGAGACGGTCGGCATTTCCAGGCTCGAGCGCGTGAGCGATCTTCCCGGCGGCGGCACGCGCATGATCCGGCGGCCGCGCGGCGTGCACGGCGTCTGGGTGAACGGCACGCAGG
>JBAVOG010000413.1:0-1943 GCA_049691875.1 Burkholderiales bacterium
CCCTGGCCCGGCCGGTCCTCGGCGCCCATCATCCCGGCTTCGGTCATGCCGAAGCAGTCGGTCAGCCGCGCACCCCAGGTGCGCTCGATCTTGTCGCGCTTCGCTTGCGACACCGGCTCGGCCGAGCACATCACGCGCTGCACGCCGCTTTTTGCGAGATCGATCCCGCGCGCGTCCGCGAGGTTCGCGAGATGCAGCGCATAGCTCGACATTCCGAGCCAGATGTCCGGACGGAGCCGCTGGATCAGCTCGAGCTGCAGGGCGGAGGGTGTCGACGTGCCGGAGCCGGCCCAGTTAACGGTGATGCCGCGCGCGGTCGCGCAACGGCTGAAGATCTGACCGACCGGATGGATCCCGAGGGGAAACGATACGTGCGCCCGCTCCCCGCGCCTGGCGCCCGCGCAGTCGAACGTCCGGGCAAACGACAGGAGCCCGAACTCGATGTCCCGGAAGCTGCGCGGATAGAAGAGCGGCTGGCCGGTCACCCCGCCCGAGCGCCAGTACTCGGCGACGCCGTCGTTCCCGGCAATGCAGAATTGGTCGTAGAACTGCCGGTCGGAGAGCGCGCGTAGCGTGTCCTTGTCGAGGATCGGAATCTTGCGCCACTCCTCCGGGTCGTCCAGCCGATCGAGCCGGATCTGCTCGAGCTTCGGACGCCAGAAGGGCGAGCGCCGGGCCTGCTCGACGGCGGCGCGCTTGCGCTCGCTCTGGATGCGTCGGATCTCGGCGCGTGATTTGGGGAGTTCTAGCGGCACGGTCAGACCTTTTTCAGAATTCCGATCCAGCGTCGTTGGGAGGCATATGAACCGGATTCGGGATTCTTGCTCATGATGGCGACGCGCGCTTCCTTGTGCGGCGTGTTTTCAGGAATCTCGTCCAGGGCGTCAGCCAGCATCGTCTCGTAGTCCGCCCCCACCGGGCAGACGTCGGCACACCGCCGGCAACCGGTGATCACGCCGGAGCCGCGCAGGATACTCTGCCACAGGTTGAAGCTTGCCTCGGACCGCAGCATCTGCTTGCGCTTGTCCGGCGCCGTCTCGTCGATAATTCGATCCAGATGCTCGGTGAGCTGGGCGAAACCGTGCGGCGAGCGGTACCGGTCGCACGCCGGCCAATCGCGTCCCCACTGCTGAACTGCGTCGGCGGGACAGGTCTTGAGACAGCGGCCGCACGAGGGGCCGCGGCACAGTGCCTCGGTCATCGGCTGGTCGCATGCGACGTCGACCGAGCACAGCACCGCCGTCAGCAGGACGCGCGGGCCGAACTCCGGCGTGAGCAGTTGCAGGTTGAGGCCGAGCGTTCCCAGTCCGGCGGCGACAGCGGCATGCGTCAGCGAGAGGAGCGGCTCGATGTGCTCGTCCGGGTCGTCCCGGTAGCGGGCGGGATCGACGTGCGTCGGCGGCACGATGACCGCCGGGTAGCCGCAGTCCTCGAGCCAGTAGACGAGATCGAGCGAGGTCTCCTCGAGATGCGTGAGCGCGAGCTCGTCGTTGTAGTACTTGTGCCGGTCGTCCCAGCGCCGGATGCGCGCGACGCCCTCGTTCAACCGCTTGGCGAGGACGATAATGCGCCCACCGTCGAGATCGGTGATGTGCGACGTGTCCAGCGCCGCGCCATCCGCGATGCCGACCAGGTCCGCACCGAGCTCGCGGGCCTTCGCCTTGACGTCAGTCGCGGTCAGCGGTTTCCGGTAGGTCTCCACTCAATTCCTTTTGCCGTTTGCGGAATTCCTTGAGCTGGCGTGCGACCATTCCCTGGTAGCCGTCCGGACCGACCCAGCGCACGTTCCACTCCGAGAGGCCGGCGACCGGTTCGCCTGCCGCGCGTGCCTGCTTGAAGCGCTTCGCGATCGACACCTTCTCGGGCGTCTTCTCCGGAATCTCCTTGTGCAGTTCGGCAAGATGCGCATGGTAATCGTTCCCCACGGGACACACTGCAAGACA
>JBAVOG010000414.1:0-2284 GCA_049691875.1 Burkholderiales bacterium
CGCTTGCGACGGTCGGGCTGGAGGCCTGGTCGCACCACACGCCGGGCGAACTGTCCGGCGGGCAACAGCAACGCGTGGCGATTGCGCGCGCCATCGCGACGGAGCCGGCCGTCATCCTCGCCGACGAGCCCACCGGGAATCTCGACACTGCGCGCAGCCGGGAGATCATGGAGCTGCTGGTCACGCTAAACCGCACGCACGGAATCACGATCGTCATGGTGACGCACGAGGCCGATATGGCGGAGTACGCGCAGCGCATCGTGCAGTTCGTCGACGGACTGGTCGCCTCCGACCGATCGAACCCGAGGCGCGACTGATGTTCGCCGAGACGCTCCTGCTCGCACTGCGCGAGATCCGCCGCAACGCGCTGCGCTCGTCGCTCACGATCCTCGGCATCGTGATCGGCGTCGCCGCGGTCATCATCATGGTGACGCTCGGCAGCGGCGCGACGCTTCACGTCGCCAATCAAATCCGCAGCCTCGGCAGCAATCTCCTCAGCGTGCGACCCGGCCAGCAGCCGCGCGGGCCCGGCGGCGCCAGACAGAACGCCCGGCCATTCGACCTCGCCGACGTCGAGGCGATCGGGAGCGAAGTACCGGGCCTCGCAGCGGTGACGCCCGTCTCCGGGAAGCTCATGCTGGCGATCAGGTCCGATACCAACTGGTCCACGACCGTCACGGGCTCCGACAACGCGTATTTCACGGTGCGCGACTGGCGTCTCGACTCCGGGCGGCTGTTCTCCGAAGGCGAACTCCGCGCCGGCGCGATGGCGTGCATTCTCGGCGCGACGGTCAAAGACAAGCTGTACGGGTCGCAGGACCCGCTCGCCACCCCCATCCGTCTGGGCGGTCTGTCCTGTCCGGTGATCGGCGTGCTCGCGAGCAAGGGGCAAGCCACCTTCGGAATCGACCAGGACGACCTGGTCGTCATTCCTCTGCGCGCGTTTCAACGGCGCATCGCCGGAAATCAGGACGTGGACCAGATTCTCGTGTCGGTGCGCGACGGAGTTTCGACAGGGAGGGTCCAGAAGGACATCGAGCTGCTCCTGCGCGAGCGCCGTCGCGTCGGGACCAAGGAGGAGACCGATTTCCACGTCACGGACATGCAGCAGATCGTTGCGGCAGTCAGCGGCAGCACGCAAACCATGACGGCGCTGCTCGGCGCAGTGGCCGCGGTGAGCATGCTCGTGGGCGGGATCGGCATCATGAACATCATGCTGGTCTCGGTTACCGAGCGCACGCGCGAAATCGGCATTCGCCTCGCAGTGGGCGCGATGGAGCGCGAGGTGCTGCTGCAGTTTCTCGTGGAGGCGGTGACCCTGTCGCTGTTCGGTGGCATCGTCGGCGTTGCGGGCGGGCTCGCCACCGCGGCCGTCGGGGCGGCGCTCCTCGGTGTCCCGTTCGTGTTCGACGGGTGGATCGTGGTCCTTGCGTTCCTGTTCTCGGGGGCGGTCGGGGTGATTTTCGGATTCTTTCCGGCGCGCAAGGCCGCGCGGCTCAATCCCATCGACGCGTTACATCACGAATGACGCCGGCCGGAGGAAGCCGACGCGCACGTGAAAAGTCAGGCGCCCTGTGGTCCCCAGGTGCGGGGGTGCCCGGTATCGAGATGCACGAAGTCCGACCCCGGGTAGTAGCCGACGCCTCCGCGACCGAGCGTGATCGCCGCATCGCGCAGGCGCGCGCTGCTGAATCCCGCGAACCGCACGTCGATCGCGCGGCCGTCCATGTGCAGGCTGCGCTTCGCGACGCCGCCGCCTCCGGTCTTGCGAAGCATGGCGTTCGTCTTGGGAGACCGATAGCCCGATATGATTTCGATCGTATCTCGACCGCATGCGAGGCAGACCGCGAAAAGCGTGTCGAGCAGGCGTGGGTCGATCGGGTGCGCCTCGCCTGTGCGGAAGTCGCGCAGCAGCCATTCGATGCGCTCGAGCGCTGCGGGGAGATACTGGCCGCGCGCGAAGTACGCGATGCGCAGCCGTTCATAGGTGTGGGTGTGATGGAACGCAAGGAACCGCTCCGCGGACCCGCTCGCAGCCGCCGCTCGCGCATAGGCGAGGCCGAACGGAGCAAACGGTGTGAGGGCGAGGCCGGTCAGAAGCCGTCGGCGGCGCTGTCCGGCATGATCGAGGAACGTCACGATGCGAGGTATCCCTGGGACGGATCGATTGCAGAGCGCATCCTAACCCACCTCGGCGCGCTTGCGCAGGCACTCTGCCCGCAACAGGCGCGCGGTAGGGGCGGGTGGTGGGTCCGCGGCGCGCTCATCGCCGCCATGCTTGGGG
>JBAVOG010000415.1:0-2774 GCA_049691875.1 Burkholderiales bacterium
TCCCTGCTGGCCGTCACGACATTCCTGCGCATCGGTGCCGTGGCGACGGAGTTCAATCAGGAGCCGATCTTCAAGCAGATCCAGGACTGGCTGCCGATGCTCGCGTGGTCGCTGGCCGGGGCATTGCTCGTCACCCTCGTCGTCGCGCGCCGCCCGGTGCGCCGCGACGCTGTCGACTAGGCGTTTACGGCTCCATCAGTCGCGGCAGGACCAGCGTCAGTTCCGGAAACACGATCAGCAGCGCCACCACCGCAAGCGCGATGCCGATGAAAGGCGCGACCGACCCGATGATCTCCCGCATCGAATTGTCCGGGGCCGCGCCCTTCGCGACGAAGAGCAGCAGCCCGAACGGCGGCGTCGCGAGGCTGATCTCTAGGATCATCAGCATGAGCACGCCGAACCACACCGGCTCGAAGCCGAATTTCTGCACCAGCGGCATGAAGAGCGGCACGGTGATCATCATCATGCTGACCTGATCCATGAAGCAGCCCAGAAACATCAGGATCAGTAGCATCCCGACCAGCAGCGCGAGCGGCGAAAGGCCGAAGCCGAGCACCGCCGCCGAGAGGCCGCTCGAAGCTTGCGAGAAAGCCATGATCTGCGAGAACGTGATCGATCCGCAGATGATGAACAGCGTCATCACCGTGAAGCGCAGCGTCTGCCGGATCGAGATCACGAAGTTCTGCCGGGTGAGCTTGCGGTACCCGGCGGCGGCGATCAACGATGCGGCGGCCCCGAGCGCGGCGGATTCGGTCGGCGTCGCGATACCTCCGATGATGGAGCCGACCACCACCACGAAGATGCCGAAGAGCGGCACCACGTACTTCACGAACGGCATCAGACGCTCCCGCCAGCCGAGCTCTCTGACGTCGTACGGAGGCGCGAGCGACGGATCGAGCCGACAGCGCACGATCACGTATGCGAAGAAGAGCGCAGCCAGGATCAGCGCCGGGATGATCGAAGCGATCAGCAGCGCGCCGACCGGTATCTGCGCGATCGAGCCGAGCAGCACCGCCAGCGCCGATGGCGGAATCAGCATGGCGATGCCGCCCACTGCGACGATCGGCCCGATGGAGATCGAAGGCTTGTAGCCGCGCCGGTACATCTCGGGCAGCAAGGTCGACCCGAGCATCGCAGTGTTGGCAATGGTGGATCCCGACAGCGACGCGAAGATCGTCCCGCCGATGATCGCCACGAGTGACAGCCGGCCCGGCACGCGCGCGATCAGCTTGTCGACCGCGTCGATGGCGCGCGCCGCGATCCCGGTGTAGAACATGATCTCGCCCATGAGGATGAAAAGCGGAATGGGCAGCAATGCAAAGCTCTGCACCGAATCCACCGCGTTTCGCACGAGCTGCAGGACGCCGTTCTCTCCGCCCATGAACACGTAGGCGCCGATCAGGTTGGTGGCGAAGAACGCGAACACCACCGGCACGCCGAGTGCCATGAAGAGGACGAGCGTGCCGAGCAGTACCAGCAGGATCGCGTACCACTCCATTCTTCAGATGCCTTCTTTCGGCGGTTCGCGGGCCGTATTCCGATCGGAGCCGGCCATGCGGCGCAGGAAGAGCAGCAGCAGAATCGCGAATACCGGTGGGGCGAGGCAGTACAGGTACCACTCCGGAAACACGAACGTCTGGTACACGAGATTGTTCGCGGCGTACGAGCGCCACAGCGCGCGCCCGGAGTAGTACACCAGCAGCGCGCAGACCAGCGCTCCGAGGGCGTTGCCGCCCCTTGCCACCCACCGGCGCGCGCGCGGTCGCAGCCGCTCGACGAAGATCTCGATCGCGATGTGCCCATCCTCGCGCAGGACCCAGGGCGCGCCGAGGAAGGTGATCGCGTAGAGTGCGTACTGCGCGATATCGAGCGTCCATGGCGTCGGAAACAGTGTGAAAGTCCGCGCCGTGACGTCCATGCAGATCAGCACGACCAGGCCGCAGAGGAGCGCGCCGGCGATCAGTCCGAGCGCGTCCACCAGCCGGTCGAGCGGCGTCGGCCGCCGGGACGACTGAAATTGGTCCAAGGGAACACCGGGCGACGCGACGCGCCGCCCGCCTTTCGGATTACCCGGCTACTTGCCGCTCAGCAGCGGCCGGATCTTCTTGACGAAATCGGGGTCGCCCTTGGCGAGGTCCTGCCAGTAGATCTCCTCGGCCTCGTTCGCGAAGGCTGCGCCCATGTCGACCACCTTGATGCCGGCCTTTGCCTGCACCGCCATCTGCGCGGCATCTTCATCGGCGCGCCACTTCGGCCACTCGCCCTCCACCCATATCGACATCCTGGTCAGGCAGTCGCGCTGGTCCGCGTCGAGGCCCTTCCACTTGTCGAGATTGACGACGATCGCCACCGCGGCACTGATGAACCCCGGGTCGTGGCGGATCTTGGTGTACTTGTCCCAGCCGAAATCCTGGATGCCCCACAGCGGCCATCCGTAGCCCTGGACGGTGTTGCGCTCGAGCGCGGTGAAAACCTCCGGCGGCGCCATGCGGACCGGCTGCGCACCGAGCGATTTGAAGAATGCGTCGTAGATCGGCACCGACCGCAGGCGCATGCCCTCGAACTTCCCGTCCTTGCCCGGCTTGGTGGTGTAGAGATGGAACCGCACGCCGTTGAAGAGCTGCGTGAGGTACCAGGCGTTGAGCTTCTTGTTGTACTCCGCGTTGATCAGCGCCCAGGCGCCGTTCTTCCGCTGCTCTGCCGACTCGTTGCGCGCAACACTGATCACGTCACCCGCCGGGACCACGCCGCGGAAGTAGTTCGGCGGCCCGTAG
>JBAVOG010000416.1:0-6783 GCA_049691875.1 Burkholderiales bacterium
GCGTACTCGGGCTCGACACCGGCCAGCAGCTGTGCGATGGAAGTGAGGCGTGGGTCGTAGGGCGGCGCTTCACCCGCGTGCGCGAATGCGCCTGCCGACATGGCGAGCAGCGCCGCAAGCCACACCAGCGCGCGATGAGCGCTCCTCCGCACGTGGGGTGCTCAGTTCAGCCGGACGTACTCGTACTCGACCGGCAGATTGTTGATGCCGCGGTCCGGGGGAGCGATCCAGCCGGCGATCTTTCCGGGCTCCGTCACCTGGATCATGAGGCTGCGGACGAACGCGCGGTCCGACTCGGACGGTATCCAGTCAGGTGCCTGGCGGTCGAATTCTTCCCGCGTGATGGGCACGCCGGCCGGATCGGTCGGAACACCCGCCCATGCGCCGATCGCGCGGCGAAAGCGGCGCGACGGCAGCTTGAGCTCGAATGTCTGTCCGGCGCGCTTGATCGCCATGTTCCAGCGCTTGACGCCGATCTCGCAGTCTTTGACGTACGCGTCGCGCGCGACCTCGTTCATGGCATTGCGGAGCGGCGCCGACTCCTTTGCTATTCCGCCATCGGCGCGCGGCACGTCGAGTTCGTAAGTGGCGTCTAGGCAGATGTGATCCTGAAATTGCGACTCGTCCGGGCGGCCCTTGATCCCGTTCGCGAAGGTGGTCGCAGCGTTGGACGAGACTTCCGACCCGAACAGGTCCAGCGAGGAGGTGAACCAGTAGTTCAGATAGCGCTGCAGGGTCCGCAGGTCGATCGCTCCCTGCCGCCGAATCGTCTCGGGATCGTCCGTGCCCAGTTCCTTCATGACCTCGAGCGTGCGCCGGATCACGCGCCCGATGCCGGTCTCGCCGACGAACATGTGATGCGCTTCCTCGGTGAGCATGAAGCGGCAGGTCCGCGCGAGGGGATCGAACGACGACTCCGCAAGGCTCTTCAGCTGGAACTTGCCGTCCCGATCCGTGAAGTAGGTGAACATGAAGAACGACAGCCAGTCGCTGATGGGCTCGTTGAACGTGCCAAGGATGCGCGGCTTGTCGGCGTCGCCCGAGTGGCGCGCGAGCAGCTCTTCGGCTTCCTCCCGGCCGTCACGGCCGAAGTAGGCGTGCAGCAGATACACCATCGCCCAGAGATGCCGGCCTTCCTCGACGTTCACCTGGAAGAGATTGCGCAGATCGTAGAGCGACGGACACGTGTGCCCGAGCAGGTGTTGCTGCTCGACCGACGCGGGCTCGGTGTCGCCCTGGGTCACGATCAGCCTGCGGAATTGTGCGCGGAATTCGCCGGGCACCTGCTGCCACACCGGCTGGCCATAGGCGTCGCCGAAACCGATGGTGCGGTCGGGAATCGCGTCCGCGAGAAAGATGCCCCAGCGATAGTCGGGCATCTTCACGGTGCCGTAGCTTGCCCACCCCTGTGCATCGACGCCGACGGCGGTGCGAAGATAAACGTCGTTCGCCGCGAAATCGTGCGGTCCGAGACCGCCCCACCACTCGAGGAACTTGGGTTGCCAGTGCTCGAGCGCGCGCTGGAGCGTGCGATCGGTCGCGAGGTTGACGTTGTTGGGGATCTTCTCGTCGTAGTTGATGCTCATGCGTGCTCCTGATGGAATGACTCAGCCGATTTCTTCTTGTCCGGAACTCTTGCAAATGCGGTTGCAAACGAGGGGATTTACAAGGGGCTCGCCCCTTGTTCGTTCGGGGATATACAAGGGGGAGTCTCCCCTTGTTCGTTTACCCTTCTTTTGGATTGCAACGGCACTATCCCTGATTTCTCTAGTAAGTTTCTACATGGTAGCGGCTCTGGGCGCGGAGCTCGGGCAGCAGGGCAGTCCAGTCCATTCCGCCCGCCTTGCAGGCTTCCGCGAAGGCCGCCTCGACCCCTTGCTCCATCCCTTTGAGCCCGCAGATGTAGACGTAGCAATTCTCGTCCTTGAGCATCGCGGCGACCTGTTCACCGCGTGCGCGAATGAGATCCTGGACGTAGTGCTTCTGGTGATCCGGAACCCGTGAGAACGCAAGGTTGATGTCGATGAACTCGTTCGGCAGCTTCATCAGCGGACCGAAGTAGGGCAGCTCCTCGGGAGTCCGCGCACCGAAGAAGAGCATCAGGTTGCCGCCTTCCTTGAGCGCGATCCGGCGTCGGCGCCGCTCGGTCATCGCGCGCATCGGCGCGGATCCCGTTCCGGTGCAGATCATCAGGATCGATGCGCCCGGATGATTCGGCATGAGGAAGCTCGCGCCGTACGGACCGACGACTTTCACCTGATCGCCTTTCTTCAGATCGCACAGGAAGTTCGAGGCGACCCCTCGGACCGGTTTCCCCGCGCGGTCCTCCGTCACGCGCTTGACCGTTATCGCCAGGTTGTTGTATCCGGGTCGCTCGCCGTTGCGCGGGCTGGCGACCGAATACAGGCGAACGTAGTGCGGTTTTCCGTTCGCGTCCTCGCCGGGCGGGATGACGCCGATCGATTGACCCTCGAGCACCGGATACGCGGTCTTGCCGAAATCCAGCACGATGTGATGGATCTCGCTCGAGGTGTTTTCTCCCGTGAGACGAAAGTTTCCGCTGCAGGTCGCAATTGCCGGACGGGCCAGTCCGTACAAGTTGATGTACGGATGGGCTGCGGACCAGGGTGGCGCGACCTGCCCGCCCTGTCCGGAGGTCGCTTCGGCAGTGATCCGGACGATGTGTTCCGGCAGATCCTCTTCGGTGGCTTCCGCAGGTTCGGTCTCGCCGGGCAACGTATCCCACTCGAACTGCGATTCGAGGCTGAAGGGCGCCCCTTTCGCGACCCGGCGCCAGCTGTCGATGGCGCCGGTGGGGCAGGGCGAGATGCAGAGATTGCATGCATCGCACACCTCGAACTTGACCACGTAGTTCCGCGAGTCGTGCGTGATCGCATCGATCGGACAGGTCTCTTCGCAGGTGTTGCAGCGGATGCAAATCTCAGGGTCGATGAGGTGCTGGCGAACGAGGTCGGTCGGCGCGTTCATCCAGCACCTCGAGCTGACTTGGGGGATATACAAGGGGCAGGTGGGAAGGGAAGGGTCTCACCCCTTCCCGTGGCCCCCTTGTTCGATTCCTCAGGGTCGATGAGGTGCTGGCGAACGAGTTCGGTCGGCGCGTTCATGCTCAGTTGAAGCGTACGTACTCGAAATCGGCCGGCTGGTTGTTGATGCCGCGCGCGGGCGGCGCGATCCAGTTCGCGAACTTGCCGGGCTCGGCGACCCTGCCCATCAGCGAGCTCACGAACTCCCGGTCCGCTTCGATGGCGAGCCACTCCTTGTGGTGGTGCGTCCAGTCGGCCTCGGAGAGCACCTTGCCGTCCGGGCTGATGTGCGCGCCCGCGAACATCCCGATCTTCCGGTTGAAGGCCTTGTGCGGCAGCTTGAAGCGGAAGTCGATGCCGGACTTCTCGATGATCCTGTTCCAGCGCCCGATGCCCGCCTCGACGTCCTTGATATAGTCGTCGCGCAATCGCTCGTTCAGGGCGTTCAGCGCGGGTACGTGCTTCGGCACCAGTCTCTCGCCGACGAGATCGAGCATCTCGTACTCGTCGTTGGTCAGCAGGTGATCGTCGCCGAGCTTGGTTTCCTCGAAGCGGCCCTTGAGGCCTTGCGTGTAGAAGTTCGCGGCGTTGGACGAGATTTCGGAGCCGTACAGGTCCAGCGTGACGCTGTAGTGAAAATTCAGGTAGCGCTGGATCGTCGGCAGGTCGATCACGCCGAGGGCGCGAACCTTGCCGGGATCGTCCACCTTGTTTGCCTTCATCGCTTCGCACGTCCGCTGGATGATCCGGCCGACGCCGCTCTCGCCCACGAAGAGATGGTGCGCCTCCTCGGTGAGCATGAAGCGGCAGGTGCGCGCGAGCGGATCGAACCCGGACTCGGCGAGCGCCGCGAGCTGATACTTGCCGTCGCGGTCGGTGAGAAACGTGAACATGAAGAACGACAGCCAGTCGGGGGTCTCCTCGTTGAAGGCCCCCAGGATGCGCGGATTGTCCGCGTCCCCGGAGCGGCGCTCGAGCAGGGCTTCGGCTTCCTCGCGGCCGTCGCGCCCGAAGTGGGCGTGCAGCAGATAAACCATCGCCCAGAGGTGGCGCCCTTCCTCGACGTTGACCTGGAAGATGTTGCGCAGGTCGTAGAGCGAGGGACAGGTCAATCCCAGGTGGCGCTGCTGCTCGACCGACGCAGGCTCGGTATCGCCTTGCGTGACGATGATCCGGCGCAGCGTGGACCGGTACTCCCCGGGAACCTCTTGCCAGGCGTCTTCGCCCTTGTGGGCGCCGAAGTTGACCTTGCGCCCGGCCTCGGTCGGGGTCAGGAAGATGCCCCAGCGGTAGTCGGGCATCTTCACATAGTCGAAGTGCGCCCAGCCTTTCGGATCCACGCTGATGGCCGTGCGCAGGTAGACGTCCATCTTCGTCGAGTTATCCGGGCCCATGTCCTTCCACCAGTCGAGATAGGCCGGCTGCCAGCGTTCCAGGGCTCGCTGCAGCGTCTTGTTCTCGGACAGGTTGACGTTGTTGGGAATCCGCTCGTTGTAGTCGATGCTTGACATTGCTCTCTCCGGTTTCTGGATGCAGCGAAGTGCTAGACCCGCTCCCAGTTGAATTTGGCCTTGGCGCCCTTGCCGAACACCTTCAGCGCGCCTTCGTCGCCGACCGCGTTCGGGCGGATAAAGATCCAGTTCTGCCAGGCGGTCAGCCGGCCGAAAATGCGCGTCTCCATGGTCTCGGCGACCGGGAAGCGCAGGCTCGCCTCCAGGCCGGTCAGGGCGTCGGGCGATTGGCTGGTGCGCTCCTCGATCGCAATGCGCACTTCGTCGTCCCAATCGAGGTCGTCCGGCGTGAACGTGACCAGTCCAAGTGCGCTCGCGGCCTCGGCAGCCAGCTTCTTGCCGATGTGCTTGCGCGCCTCGGCGACCGGTTCTTCCGCGCCGCAGAAACGCGTCAGGATGCGGGTCCATGCGTTCACCATCGGGTAGGTGCCGAAATTCAATTCCGACAGCACGATGGTCGGGGCATGCGCCGTGTCGTCCGGCAGATGCAGCATGTAGCTACGGTCCGCGGCGAGCGCGAGCTCGGCAAGCGTGCCGGCAAAGCAGGAATCCTGGTCGACGATCGCGAAGAGCGTGCGCGACGAGACGTCCAGGCGGGCAAGCGTCCTGCGCAACATGCCGATCGTCTCCCGCACCAGCCAGTCGCTCTCGTTTTCTTTCAGCGTCCTGTCGACCGCGAGCACCGCGTCGGCGTCACCGCGCGTCTTGAGGATCCAGGTTCCGATCTCGAGGTCGTTGGTGCGCAGCATGAGAATCGCATCGTCGAGATCGCGCGCCATGGCGAGCGGCCACCACGCCACGCCGGCGGCATGGATGCCCGCGACGTCGCCCGGCTGTGGACGCGCGGGCGCCGACACCGTGAGTGTCGCGGTGCGCGCCGCGCGGTCGATCTGCACGTCCACGGTGTCGTAGTGATAGCCGGCGTCGTCGATCTTCCGCGTGATGGGGGAGAGCGCGATGCCTTTTCCGGATTCGGTTCGCTTGCTCTCGCCGACCAGGCGCGTGACGTGATCCTTCACTGCCTGGGCCCAGGCCTGCGGCTTCGCGATGTGATCGACCAGGTTCCACTGCTTGGCGCGGTCCGCCCGCACACCTTCGGTCGTCGTGCAGAAAAAATCCGCGAGATCGCGGCGCACGCGACGCTTGTCGGTAACCCGCGTGAGGCCGCCCGTGCCGGGCAGGACGCCCAGGAGTGGAACCTCGGGGAGACTCACGGCAGAGGAGCGATCGTCGATCATGAGGATCTCATCACAGGCGAGGGCGAGCTCGTAGCCGCCGCCCGCCACTGCGCCGTTGACGGCTGCGATGAACTTGAGTCCCGAGTGGCGGCTCGAATCCTCGAGACCGTTGCGCGTCTCGTTGGTGAACTTGCAGAAATTCACCTTCCACGCATGCGTGGAAAGCCCGAGCATGTAGATGTTCGCACCCGAGCAGAACATCCGTTCCTTGGCGCTCGTGATGACCACGCACTTCACCTCCGGGTGCTCGAAGCGGATTCGCTGCACGGCATCGTGGAGCTCGATGTCGACGCCGAGGTCGTAGGAGTTGAGCTTCAGCCGGTAGCCGGGCTTGATGCCCTTCTCCTCGCTCACGTCCATCGAGAGCGTCGCGACCGGGCCGTCGACGGCGAGCCGCCAGTGGGCATAACGATCGGGATGCGTGTCGTAGGTAACGAGCTGCCTGGCTTCGCCGCTTGCCGGCTGTTCGAGCACTGCACTCATGGTGTCTCCTTCCGTGGGTTCGATTCGTCGGTCCCGTCTTCGGTCCCTATGGCTCCGTTGAGTGCCTCGAGACTCGTTTGTACCGTGCGACCGGCGGTGTCGACCGTCCGGTCCGCCTGCCCGTAGAGCGCCGCGCGCCCCGCGAGGATGCGCCGCAAATCCTCCATGGCCTCGCTGTTGCCCGCCATCGGACGGTAATCGCCTTGCGCGGCGACCCGGTCCATGTGCTCCTCCGGCGCAGCCTTCAGCCATACCGTGAAGCACGTGGAGAGCAACAGATCGTACGTGCCCGGCTCCGAGACGATGCTACCCCCGGTGGCGATCACGCACGCGTCGTTACGCTCGATGATGCGCTCGAGCGCGCGCCGCTCATAGCGCCGATAGCCGGCCTGTCCATGCAGCAGGAAGACTTCGTTGAGGCTCGTGCCGGCGTCGGCCTCGATCTCCCGGTCAAGCTCGATGAACGCCACGCCGCGCGCGGCCGCGAGCGCCGCCCCGAGCGTGGAC
>JBAVOG010000417.1:0-2600 GCA_049691875.1 Burkholderiales bacterium
CAGCTCCGCGAGCCGGTCGCGCGCGTGCGCCGCCTCCTCGAATTCGAGATTGCGCGCATGCGTGAGCATCTGCTTCTCGAGCCGCTTGATCTCCCGCCCGAGCTGCTTCTCGCTCATGGACTCGTAGCGCGCCTGCTCTTCCGCCGCTTTCAGGTTCGCCCGCGAGTCCTCGACGTCGTACACGCCGTCGATGATGTCCTTGATGCGCTTCGAGACGCCTGCCGGAACGATGCCGTGCTCCGCGTTGTAGGCGGTCTGCTTCGCCCGCCGCCGCTCGGTCTCCTCGATCGCGCGCCGCATGGAATCGGTGATCCGATCGGCGTAGAGGATCGCCTTGCCGTTGATGTGGCGCGCCGCGCGGCCGATGGTCTGGATGAGCGAGCGGTCCGAGCGCAGAAAACCCTCCTTGTCCGCGTCCAGGATCGCCACCAGCGAAACCTCGGGGATGTCGAGCCCCTCGCGCAGGAGATTGATTCCGACCAGCACGTCGAACTCGCCGAGCCGCAAATCGCGGATGATCTCGACGCGCTCGACGGTTTCGATTTCCGAGTGCAGATAGCGGACCCGGACGCCGTGCTCGCTCAGGTACTCGGTCAGATCCTCGGACATCTTCTTCGTGAGCGTCGTCACCAGCACACGTTCGCCGCTTGCGGTGCGCAGGCTGATCTCGGAGAGCAGGTCGTCCACCTGCGTCGACGCCGGGCGCACCTCAAGCACCGGGTCGACCAGGCCGGTGGGCCGCACGACCTGCTCGACCACCTGTCCGGACCGCGCGAGCGCGTAATCGCCCGGCGTGGCCGAGACGAAGATCGTCTGGCGCATGACCTTCTCGAATTCCTCGAACTTGAGGGGCCGGTTGTCCAGGGCGGAAGGCAGGCGGAAGCCGTAGTCCACCAGGTTCTCCTTGCGCGACCGGTCGCCGCGATACATGCCGCCGAGCTGCGGAATGGTCACGTGACTCTCGTCGATGATCATCAGCGCGTTGGCCGGCAGATAGTCGATCAGCGTCGGCGGCGGCTCGCCCGGCGCGCGTCCGGACAGGTGGCGCGAGTAGTTCTCGATCCCCTTGCAGAAACCCATCTCGGCAAGCATCTCGAGATCGAAGCGCGTGCGCTGCTCGACGCGCTGCGCTTCGACCAGTTTGCCCTCCTTCACGAAGAAATCGATCCGTTCCCGGAGCTCCGTCCTGATCGCCTCGATTGCGCGCATGGTCGTGCTGCGCGGCGTGACATAGTGGCTCGAAGGGTAGACAGTGAAGCGCGAGACCCGCTGGTGGGTGCGTCCGGTGAGCGGGTCGAAGAGCATGAGGCTGTCGACCTCGTCGTCGACGAGCGTGATGCGCAGCGAGGTCTCCGAGTGCTCCGCGGGAAAGACGTCGAGTACGTCGCCGCGCACCCGGAACGTCCCGCGCCGGAAATCCAATTCGGACCGCTCGTACTGCATCGCCACCAGCCGCGCGATCGCGTCGCGCTGCGCGATGCGCTCACGTTCCCGCAGGTGCAGGATCATGCCGTGATAGTCGACCGGATCACCGATGCCGTAGATGCACGACACGGTCGCGACGATGATCGCGTCGTCGCGTTCCAGCAGCGATTTCGTCGCCGACAGGCGCATCTGCTCGATGTGTTCGTTGATGCTGGAGTCCTTCTCGATGTAGAGATCGCGCGCCGGGACGTAGGCCTCAGGCTGGTAGTAGTCGTAATACGAGACGAAGTACTCGATGGCGTTCTCGGGCAGGAACTCGCGCATTTCCGCGTAGAGCTGCGCGGCGAGCGTCTTGTTCGGCGCCAGGATCAGCGCCGGCCGGCCGAGTCGCGCGATGACATTGGCCATCGTGTAGGTCTTGCCCGACCCGGTCACGCCGAGCAGGGTCTGGTACGCCAGTCCGTCGGAGATCGCCTCGACGAGCTTCTCGATCGCTTCCGGCTGATCGCCGGCGGGCAGGAACGGCTGATGCAACCGGTACGGACTGCCCGGAAAGGTCAGGACGGCTTCCTGTGGAGGCGGAGCTTGAACGGTTGCCGGGCTGTTCACGGTTCGGTCATCCGGGGCTGCGCGACTCGACAGGGAGGCTCGAGATGCGACCCGCGCACGTTAAACCGGCAATTTTCCCACATTCGCGCGTCCCGGGGAGCGCCCATGTATGCGGCGCGCCGCTTTTCGCCGAAAAGGTAGAATTCGCTCCGCTTCCCGATCAACTGCTCCGTCACCAGAACGCGCTCAATGACCGCTTCCCTCCTTGCCGGCGTCGAAATGGCGCCGCGTGACCCGATCCTCGGCATCACCGAGGCCTTCCATGCCGACACCAGCCCGAACAAGATCAATCTCGGGGTCGGTGTCTATACCGACGACGCGGGGAAGGTGCCACTGCTCGAGTGCGTGCGCCGTGCCGACCGGGCAATTCTCGAGAATCCGACGCCCTGGAGCTATCTGCCCATCGACGGGCTCGCCGCCTACGACAAGGCGGTGCAGGCACTGATCTTCGGCCCGGATTCGACGGTCCTCGCGCAAGGGCGCGGGGTAACGGTCCAGGCGATTGGCGGCACGGGCGCGCTCAAGATCTGCGCGGATTTCCTGCGCCACGTGAGTCCGGGCGCGCA
>JBAVOG010000418.1:0-17306 GCA_049691875.1 Burkholderiales bacterium
GTCCACGCAGCGCGTGCCCGGCCCCGGCTTGTGGAAATGGTGCGAGGGCGTGTCGTACCTGGCCGGCACGTGGCACTGCGCGCAAACTGCATTGCCTTCCGCGCGCAGCTTCTGACTGTGCGGGTCGTGGCAATCGCTGCACGTGACGCCCGCTCGGTTCATCCTGCTTTGCAGGAACGAGCCCCAGATGTATACCTCGTCGCGCTGCTGACCGTCGGCGTGGTACAGGCCCGGCGCAAGCAGTGCGGGCCGGTAGTAGTCCAGAAACTGCTTGCCGGCGTGATAGCCCTCCGCGACCTGGGCGCGCCGTGCGTGACATTGCGCGCACACCTCGATTTCGCGATCGGTGCGCCTCGGACTGCTGCGCGTCGCGTTGCCCGTGGCAGGGTCGATTTTCCAGGCAACGCCGTGGCGCTCGTCGAGCGCAACCGTCAGGCCACGCGTCGGGTCGGCGTCCCTGTGCTTCGTCCAGCTCAGATGGCGCGATCCCGGCCCGTGGCATGCCTCGCAGCCGACGGTGATCTCGGACCATGTCGTCTTGAAAGTATCGGTCGCAGCATCGTAGTTCTTGCGCACGTTGGTCGAGTGGCAGTCGGCGCACATGAAGTTCCAGTTCTGCGAACGCTTCGTCCAGTGCAGCTCGTCGCGATGGTCCAACCGCTCGTTCGGATAGAGGTGAAACCAGCGCTGCCCGCCCGCCTCCTTTGTGCGGGTGTCCCACGCGATCGACAGGGCCTGGATGCGACCGTCCGGAAACTCGATCAGGTATTGCTGGAGCGGATAGACGCCGTACGTGTACTTGATCTCGAAATCGGCGAGCGCACCATCCGGCCCATCGGTGCGCACGAAGTACTTCCCATCACGCCGAGAAAATGTCGACTCGATACCCGCGTAACGGAACTTCGCATAGTCGAAATCGCCGCGCACCGACTTCTCGGTCGCATGCTGCATGGCGAGCTCGTGCTGCGAGCCTTGCCAGGCCCGGTACGTGTCTGCGTGGCAATCCTTGCACGCGGCACTTCCAACGAATTCCGGCGTGCCCTGCACGGTGGCGGCAGGCGGCGCAGGCGTCCGCCACCAAATCGTGGCCAGCACTCCTGCGATCAGCGCGGCACCCACGGTGAGCGCCGGCCAGAGGAACTTCGAGCGGCCGCGCCCCTTCGCGACATGCGGCACGGCGCGCGCCGGCTCGGGTGATGGTCTTTGCGGGGATCGCTTCTTGCGGGATCGGGCCAAGATGTGCTGCTCGGATGTGCTGCTCAGTGGGTTTGCGGGCCGATTCTGCCAGATCACGGCGCGTGCCGCGCCGCGCCAGGCATGCTTCGGTCACAGCACTTTCTGACACGGCCCGTTGCGGGTACTCTACGATCGTCTGCAGCAGTGGGCGACCGCGTCGCGCGACGAGAGGAGCGGAGCAGAATGGACTTCACCTCCTTCTTCAACTACGAGAACCCGGACGGCGAGCCGGAATCGGCCTCGCCGGTGTTTCTCGGACAGCTCTCCGAGGCCGGCTGGTCGAAACTGCTGAGCTACGCGCAGCACCGTCGCTTCGCGCAGGGCGAAACGCTGCTCGAAGCCGGCGAGGAAAGCCGCGATTTCTACATCGTCGCCAGCGGTCGGCTCGAAGCCGTGGCACGCACCGACGAGGGCAAGGAGTTCCTGCTTTCGGCGATCGAGGAGCACTCGATCATCGGCGAGCAGTCGTTCTTCGACGGCCTGCCGCGATCCGCGACGGTGCGGGCGCTCAGCGACGGAGAGCTGTTCCGCATCGACGCAAGTACGCTCGAGGTGATGAGCGCCCGCGATCCCGCGCTCGCGCGCGACGTCGTCGCGGACCTGGCACGGATTCTTTCGCTGCGGCTGCGCGAGATGACCCAGCGGCTCCTACGCATCGTGCGATAGATGGCGACGGCCCAGACAGCTCGCGCTGCCCGACCGCCGTTTCCGAACTACACCCAGATTCCCACCAGGGTTCCGGGATGGGTTTGGCACGCGCTGCGCGCCGCGTCCATCGGCGCGGCCTCTGCAGTCGTCGCGCTGCTCCTCACGTCGCCGGAGCACGGTCTCGTTCTGCTCTGGAAGGTTCTTGTTCCGACCCTGCCGCTGGTGCTGCTCGTCGCGCCCGGCCTGTGGCGCAATCTTTGCCCGATGGCGGCCCTCAACCAGCTGCCCCGCATCGCCGGACTCACGCGCGGACTCGCGCACACGCCGCGGATCCGCGAATACAGCTTCGTCGTGGGGATCGCGCTCTTCTTCGTGCTCGTCTCGTCGCGGAAATGGCTGTTCGACACGAACGGCCTAGCGTCCGCGGCGCTCGTTCTCTTCGGGATGGGCGGCGCGTTCCTCGGCGGCCTGATCTTCAAGGGCAAGAGCGGCTGGTGCAGCAGCATCTGCCCGCTGCTGCCGGTGCAGCGGCTGTACGGTCAGGCACCCTTCGCCGTGCTCCCGAACGCTCATTGCAAGCCGTGCGTCGGGTGCACGAAGAACTGCTACGACTTCAATCCCTCGATCGCCTATCTCGCCGACCAATACGACGACGACCGCCACTACGTCGGGTATCGGCGGCTTTTCGCGGGGGCCCTGCCCGGATTCATCTACGCGTTCTACACGGCACCGACGGGCGGTGCGCTCACCGACGTCTATGCGCACTTCGGGCTCTGGTGCGCGCTGAGCCTCGCGCTCTTCCAGATGCTCGACGTCTTCCTCAAGGTGCAGCGCAATCGACTGACGGTGGTGTTCGGCGCCGCCGCGATCGGCCTCTACTACTGGTTCGTCGCGCCCGCCATGGTATCGGGCGTCGAGCAGCTCGCCGGACTCGGTATTCCGTCTTCCGCACCTTGGGCGTTGCGCACCGTGGTCGTCGGCATCGCGCTGGTATGGATCGCGCGCTGTTTCCGCAACGAGCGATTGTTCCTCGTGCACGTGATCCAGAAGACCGCCCAGCAGGGCGCGCGCGTCGGCGAGAACGCGGCCCAGGCGATGCGACGCGCGAGCACCCGTCAGCAGGCGGAGGTGGTCATACAGCCCGGCGACCAGCGGATCGCCGCAAGCGCCGGGCAGTCGCTGCTCGAGGTGATCGAAGGCTGCGGCGGCGAGATCGAGGCCGGCTGCCGGATGGGCGTGTGTGGCGCCGATCCGATCGCAGTGACCGAAGGCATGGAGAACCTCTCGTCGGCCGAAGCCGATGAGAAGAGCACGCTCGAGCGGCTCGGCTACGCGCACAACACCCGCATGGCGTGCTGCGCAAAGGTCCAGCAGGGACGCGTGACGATCGCACTCAAGCCCGAGCGACGCAAGTCACCGGAGTACCCCACGTCGTCGCAATACGACGCGAGCATCAAGGACATCGTGATCATCGGCAATGGCATCGCGGGCATCACCGCTGCGGATTTCGCGCGGCGGCGCCACCCCGTGTGCACCATCCACGCCATTGCCGAGGAAAACCACGCGCTCTACAACCGGATGGCCATCACCCGCCTGATCTACGGGCGCTCGGCGATGCAGGGGCTCTATCTGCTGCCGGACAAGTGGTACGAGGAGCGCGAGGTCACGTGCTGGCTCAACACCACGGCGAGCACGATCGATACGGCCGCGCAGACCGTGACGCTCGCAACCGGCGAGACCTTGCGTTACGACCGGCTCATCCTCGCGATGGGAAGCTCGAGCTACGTGCCCGAGATCGAGGGACACGGCGGAGCCGGGTGCTTCGTCGCGCGCTCGGCCAACGACGCGATGGAGATCCGCCGTTACGCGCAAGCCACCCAGGCGCGCCTGGGGGTGGTCGCGGGGGGCGGGCTGCTCGGCCTGGAGGCCGCGTACGCGCTTTCCAAACTTGGCGTGCAGGTCACCGTGCTCGACCGCAATCCCTGGCTGCTGCACCGTCAGCTCGACGAAGCGGCCGGACAACTTCTGCGCCGCTACCTCGAAGGACTGGGCATCTCGTTCCAGGTATCCACCGAGATCCGGCGCGTGACGCGCGGCGACGACGGGCATCTCTACGTGCGGCTCAGTTCCGGAATCGAGCTACCAGCGGACCTCTTCCTCGTCGCGGCGGGCATCGCGCCGAACATCTCTCTGGCGCGCTCGTGCGGGATCGAGACACGACGCGGCATCATCGTGGACGATCACATGCGCACCAACGTGCCCCATGTGTACGCGGCGGGAGATGTCGCGGAGTTCGCGGGCCGCATACCGGGGCTCTGGCCGGTCGCCGCCGAGCAGGGCGAGGTCGCTGCGGTGAATGCGATGGGCGGAAATCGCGCCTATCGCGAACTGGTGGCGTTCACCATCCTCAAGGTCGTCGGCGCGGATGTCGCATCCGTGGGGCGGGTCAATCCGACCGGCGAAGGCGACGAGGTCATCGTCCAGGAGGATGCGGCCGAGTACAAGTATCGCAAGCTCGTCGTCGATCGTGGCGGCCGCCTCGCCGGGGCGATACTTGTCGGCCATCCCACGCTCATGTCGGGTGTGACGGGCGCCGTGAAGGCGCAGCGTGACGTGTCGAGCGAGCTGGCGAGTCTCAAGGTCGGAGACTGGTCCGCGCTCGAGGCCACTGGCCAGCGTTGACGCATGTTCTTTCCCCTCCTTTTCAAGGAGGGTCCGCCCGTAGGGCGGGGGGTGGTTGCGGCGTTGAATCGAAGTTCGAACCACCCCGTCTGCTTCGCAGCCACCCCTCCTTGAAAAGGAGGGGAAACAGCTCTCAAGCACCTATCCACTCACTGTTATTCCATTCACCGTTTGCGAGTCCCTCCCCACGCATGACAGAATGCCGCGCCCGGGCCGGCGGCCCGGGCAATGCGTCTGCGCCGCTCGTCCATGCTGTTTAATTCCGTCCCATTCATTTTTCTCTTCCTCCCGATCACGTTCGCGGGGTTCTACCTGGTCGCCCGGACGAGCCACGCGCTCGCGGCCGGTTGGCTGACCGCGGCATCGCTCTTCTTCTACGGCTGGTGGAACCCGGTCTACGTCGGCCTGTTGCTCGGCTCCATCCTGTTCAACTACGTCCTCGGAATGCGGATCGGCAAGGCGCGCGCGGCCGGACATCTCGCCCAGGCGAAGCTGATGCTGTACGTCGCCGTGGCCGGCGATCTCGCGCTGCTCGGCTACTACAAGTACGCGAACTTCTTCCTCGAGAATGTCGGAGAGCTGGTCGGCACGTCGTTCGCGCACGCCGAGATCATTCTTCCGCTGGGCATCTCCTTCTTCACGTTCACCCAGATCGCGTTCCTGGTGGACACGTGGCAGGGCAAAGTGCAGGAATACCGATTCGTCCACTACTGCCTGTTCGTCACCTACTTCCCGCATCTCATTGCCGGTCCGATCCTGCACCACGCCGAAATGATGCCGCAGTTCGCGCAGCGCGAAACGTACCGCCTGCAGGCCGAGAACATCGCCGTGGGCCTGACGATCTTCATCATCGGGCTCTTCAAGAAAGTGATCCTGGCCGACGGGATCGGGCCGTACGTGGGGCCCCTGTTCGCGCTGCCGGGAACCGGCGTGGAGCCCACGCTCGTCGAGGCGTGGGGTGCGGTGCTCGCCTATTCGCTGCAGCTCTACTTCGACTTCTCGGGCTATTCCGACATGGCGATCGGCCTGTCCCGACTCTTCGGCGTCAGACTGCCGCTCAACTTCAACTCGCCCTACAAAGCGATCAACATGTCGGACCTGTGGCAACGCTGGCACATGACGCTCTCGCGCTTTCTACGGGATTATGTGTTCGTTCCACTGGGAGGACATCGCAAGAGCGCCGCGCGACGCTATTACAGTTTGGTGGTGACGATGGTGCTGTGCGGCGTGTGGCACGGCGCCGGCTGGACGTACGTGGTATTCGGCTTGCTGCACGGCTTCTACCTGGCGGTGAATCAGGTGTGGAGAACCGTGCGCAAGCACCGTGACCGGCGCCTCGGGCGCAAGCGCGGCCGATCGACGTGGTGGGGACGCGCGACCGCAATTCTGTTGACCTTCGCGTGTTGGCTGGTCGGTCTGGCGCTCTTCCGCGCAGCGAACATGACCGACGCGATCATGATTCTCAAGGGCATGTTCGGATTCAACGGCTTTGCGTTGCCCGGCGCGCTGCTCGCGAGGCTGGGCGACGTCGGCCCGTGGCTTGCAGCGCACGGCGTGGATTTCTCGGAGGGGCGTGGCCTCGTGCGCGGCGGTCTGATCTACTGGATGGTCATCCTGCTCGCGATCGCATGGTTCGCGCCCAACACTCAGCAGATCATGGCGCGCTTCCGGCCCGCGCTCGTTATCCCGCGAGACTTGCAGCCCGCGCGATTGCTGCTGTGGCGTCCCGGTGCGGTGGCGGCGGCGATCGCCGCGGCTGTTGCCTTCGCGGCCATCGTCAACCTCCATCGGAACTCGGAGTTCCTCTACTTCCAGTTCTGATCCACGCATGGATACACAGACCACGCTCCAGCCGGCCGATGACGCATTGCCAGGCGACGCTGCGACGATCGCTGCCTGCCGGCGTTTCAACGCCGTCCTGCTGATCGGGCTCGGGGCGATTCTGGCCGTCGTCGTGGGCCTCAATCTGCTGCTGGGCGAGCGCGCGGTCGGCACGCCGGAAGCGGTCAAGGCGGCAAGCAAGTGGCAACAGGCCACCCGCGGGATTACGTATCCGCCCCCGATCACTGCGAACCGCCCGTTCAAGTCTCTGCGGCTGGCCGACCGGCTGCCGGAGATCAACGGCGTGGTGCTCGGCGCCTCGACTTCGATGGGTCTCACCGCGGATGCGTTTCCGCCAGACGTGCGTATCTACAATTTCGCCCAGACCGCCAATCCCCTGCATGCCACAATCGGCGAGGCCGAGTACATCGTTCATCATCACGCGGACCGGGTGAAGTGGATTTTCCTCGCGCTCGACTGGTCGGTGGGCATGCTTTACCTTCCCGGAGAGGCCATGAAGATCGATCTCTCGCCCACGGCCGCGGTATCCCGTGGAGCCTTGCCGCAGGTGTCGTTCCTGCAGAAGCTCCAGGACGCGATCTCGTGGCCGCGAGTCAGGAATCTCTGGAGCATCGTGCGGCTCATCTGGCGCTCGCCCGAGGGCATTGCCGCGTTCAAGCGCGCGCTCCTCGATACGTCGAGCGCGGATTACCGCTGCCCCGACGGCACACCGGCGCGCGATTTCGACACGATCAACCGCGGGTCGTGCGCCGGTTTCCGCTATGACGGGAGTGCCACCTTCGCAGACGGTCACCCGGTCGATCCGGCACGGCTGGACGAGCTGGTCTGGGCAGGCGCGGCCGCCGGGTCCCGTTATTCCAGGCCCATCGTCCAGGGCGAGGGGAAGCTCAACCCTGCTTTGCTCGCCGGGCTCGCCAAGCTGTCCTCCGAGCTCACGGCACAGGGTGGAAAGCTCGTGCTCTTCGCGCCGCCGCTGATTCCCGGGTTGGAGCGCGCGCTGGGCGAGAGCGCCCACGCCGGAAGTTCGGTCGCGCGAACCAAGATGGCGCTCGACGAGTGGGCGAAACGGACCGGCCTCGTCATCATCGACGCCGGTGCCTCGGAGCGATTTGGCTGCACAGCACCAGAATTCCTGGACGAGCACCACGCGTACCCGGCCTGCTATCGAAAGGTGTTTGCCCGGTTCTGGGAGCGGTATGCCTCGGGCAGACCGATCACGCCGGGCTTGTGGGTTCCCGGGCTAGGAAGCACGAACTGACCGTCCGGTTAGGGCATACTTCGCGCCTTCTTGACCTCCCGAGCCAGGCGATGACAGGATGCCGTCAGCGTTGGAAGGTTAGTCTGACAAAGCACTCAATGCGAAGCGGGGGTGAGGGTGCCCGTTCGCGGCGAAGCGTTTCCGTCTAATCTGTGTCGACGCCCGTCGCAGGGGAGGCGGCGGGTCCGGGCAAATTCCGCGATTTCATGAACACCTTTCGATTCGGGGGCGAACCATGAAGGTTCTGTTGTCGATCTCGCGGGCCATCGACGCGCTCAACGAGCACGTCGGTCGGCTGACGTACTGGCTGATCCTGGTGGCTGTCCTGGTCAGCGCGGGCAACGCGATAGTGCGCTATTCGCTCAACACGAGCTCTAACGCCTGGCTCGAGATCCAGTGGTATCTGTTCTCGTTCGTTTTCCTGTTCTGTGCCGGGTACACCCTGTTGCACAACCAGCACGTGCGCATCGACATCCTGACCGCGCACTTGTCGGGGCGGAAGAAAGCCTGGATCGACATCCTCGGCACGCTCTTCTTTCTGCTGCCGATGGCCATCGCCATCATGTGGTTGTCGTGGCCGGTGTTCGTCGACGCCTACCAGAGCCACGAGATCTCGACCAACGCCGGCGGCCTGCTGATCTGGCCGGCACGCCTCATGATTCCGGTGGGCTTCTTCCTGCTCGTGCTGCAGGGCTTCTCCGAGCTGATCAGGCGCATCGCCTTCCTGCGCGGCATGATTCCGGACCCCACCGAAAAGGACGAGGGTCCGTCCCTCGAAGAGCAGCTTGCCGAGGCGCTGCGCAAGGAGCGGGGAGAAGCGGTATGACCCAGTTCCTGATCCAGAACATGGCGCCGCTCATGTTCGCGTCGCTGATCGTGGTGATGCTGTTCGGCTACCCGGTTGCCTTCGCGCTCGCCGCCTGCGGCATCTTCTTCGGCCTGCTCGGGGTCGAGCTCGGGATGCTGCATCCATCCCTGTTCCAGGCGCTGCCGCAGCGCATCTGGGCGATCATGTCCAACGACACGCTGCTGGCGGTGCCCTTCTTCACCTTCATGGGACTGATCCTGGAGCGCAGCGGCATGGCCGAGGACTTGCTCGACACCGTCGGCCAGCTGTTCGGTCCGCTGCGCGGCGGACTGGCGATCGCGGTCATTTTCGTCGGCGCGCTGCTCGCCGCGACCACGGGCGTGGTGGCCGCCTCGGTGATCTCGATGGGCCTGATCTCGCTGCCGATCATGCTGCGTTACGGCTACGATCGGCGCTTCGCGACGGGGGCAATCGCGGCGTCCGGCACGCTCGCTCAGATCATCCCGCCGTCGCTGGTGCTGATCGTGATGGCCGACCAGCTCGGCAAATCGGTCGGCGACATGTACGCCGGTGCCTTCATCCCAGGGCTGATATTGACGGGCCTGTATGCGGCGTACGCAATTGGCGTGTCGGTATTCAAGCCCTCCTGGGCGCCCGCATTGCCTGTGGAAGCCCGTACTTTCCGCGAAGCCAATGGCAGCAGCGGCGTTCCGTCCCTGGTCGTCCTGTTTCTTTTTGCCGGTGCGGCCGCGTACGCCTTCGCGCGCTACAAGTACGGCGCCCCCCATGCGCCCGTGGACGAAATGCTGGTCGTCTCCACTGCGGTCGGCGTCGGCGTCGCGTTCCTCGCGGCGGTGGTCAACCACGCGCTCAAGCTCGGATTGCTGTCTCGCATCGCCGAACGCGTCACGTTCGTGCTGATCCCGCCGCTGCTGCTGATCTTCCTCGTGCTCGGCACCATCTTCCTCGGTGTCGCCACGCCGACCGAGGGCGGCGCGATGGGCGCGACCGGCGCGCTGATTATGGCAATCGTGCGGCGCCGCCTGTCGATCCCGCTGCTGCGCCAAGCGATGAACACCACCGCCAAGCTGACCTCGTTCGTGGTGTTCATCCTGGTCGGCGCGCGCGTCTTCAGCCTGACCTTCTACGGCGTCGACGGGCACATCTGGGTCGAGCACCTGCTGACCGGATTGCCGGGCGGGCAGCTCGGCTTCCTGATCGTGGTGAACCTGCTGGTGTTCGTGCTCGCGTTCTTCCTCGATTTCTTCGAGCTCGCCTTCATCATCATCCCGCTGCTCGGGCCGGTCGCCGAGAAGCTCGGCATCGACCTGATCTGGTTCGGCATCCTGCTCAGCATCAACATGCAGACATCGTTCATGCACCCGCCGTTCGGCTATGCCCTCTTCTACCTGCGCAGCGTCGCGGCGACCAAGGACTACGTCGACAAGGTTACCGGCAAGCAGATCGCCCGGGTCACCACCGGACAGATCTACTGGGGCGCGGTTCCGTTCGTCCTGATCCAGCTCATCATGGTCGGGCTGGTCATCGCGATTCCCGGCATCGTGAGCGGCGGGCTGGCCAAGAAAGCGCCCATCAATACGGACCAGATCGAGATCCGAATCCCCGATTCCGGATCGGGCGCGGAGGGAAGCACGGAAGACGCGATGCAACGTGCGCTCGACAAGGCGATGGGGGGCGGTGGAAGCGCCGCCGGAAAAGCACCAGGCCCGGCTGCAGCGCCCGCCGAAACGGGCAAATAGCGCCCCGGTTCGGGCGCGCTGGCGAAAAAAACCCCGCGAACGCGGGGTCTTTTCGCCAACCGGTGCGGGGTCGGTTCAAACCTACTTCTTGGCTCCCCGCTGCGCGGCGCGCTGCGCCGCAGTCATGAAGCTGTCGAAGCGGGCTTCCGCGATCGAGAACCACTGGATCTCGTCCTCGCGGAACTTGTACCAGTTGTCGTAGATCTTCTTGAATTGAGGGTTACTCGCAGCGAAGCCCTGGTAGAGCTCCTCCGACGCCTTATAAGCCGCGGCCAGAACGTCGTTCGGAAACGGCGCGAGGATCGTGCCTCCCGCGATCAGACGCTTGAGCGCCAGCGGATTGACCGCGTCGTACTTGGCCAGCATCCACGCGTAGGCCTCGGTACTCGCGACCTCGATCATGGCCTGGTACTCCTTCGGAAGCGCTGCCCATGCCTTGTCATTGACCAGCAGCTCGGTCGACGCACCGCCTTCCCACCAGCCCGGGTAGTAGTAGTACTTCGCCACCTTGTAGAAGCCGAGCTTCTCGTCGTCGTACGGTCCGACCCACTCGGCCGCGTCGATGGTGCCTTTTTCCAGCGACGGATAGATATCGCCCGCCGCGATCTGCTGGGGGATCACGCCCAGCTTGCTGAGTACCTGGCCTCCGGTGCCGCCGATACGCATCTTCAGGCCCTGGAGATCGGCGACGGAGTTGATCGGCTTGCGGTACCAGCCGCCCATCTGGCATCCGGTATTGCCGGCCATGAAGTTGACCATGCCGTAGCCCTTGAACAGCTCGCGCATCAGATCCAGGCCGCCGCCGTGCAGGTACCAGGCCAATCTCTGGCGCGCGTTCAGGCCGAACGGAATGTTCGTGCCGAATGCGAAGGCCTGATTCTTGCCGAAATAATAGTAGGGCGCGGTATGCCCGCATTCGACGGTGCCGGCCTGGACCGCGTCGAACACCTGCAGGCCGCCGACGATCTCGCCCGCCGCGAAGACCTTGATGGTGAATTTTCCGCCGGACATCTCGCCGACCCGCCTGGCGATGAGCTCGACACCGCCGAACAGGGTATCCAGGCTCTTCGGCCAGCTCGCCGCCAGCCGCCACTGGATGGTTTGCTGCGCGTGCACGATTGCCGGCGCCGCAAGGCTCGCACCGGCTGCGCCGATACTGGCCTTCTTCAGGAAATCACGTCGTTTCATTTACTTCCACTCCTCATTGGTGAGACACGCAAGGACGCAGGCAGTCCCAAATGCGCACAATCTGTCTGCGGAAATCGTCGTTCGCGGGGCTTGCTTCTGCGAACGGAGGGCCGTGAGCGTAGCACGCGGCAAGAGGGTGTGCAATTTGCGCGCGGGTCCGTGACGACCGTCGAGCAGGCGATTCGCGCCGCGTTCGTCGGCGCTGTGCCCAGCGCCCTACCTGGCTACGGTGAGCCCCCAGCGGCCGTCGGGCTGACGGCACGCGACGTAGCGCATGGACTCCTTCATTCCCTTCGCCTGGGTGTCTACCTTGAGCGTCTTGCAGACCTGCCCGTCCTTCGTGGTGGTGGCCAGGATGGTGGCCGCGCCCGAGTTCGTCGTTTTCGGGTTGGTCCAGGTCACGGGCGTATCCACCGGCGCCTTGTCGAGCGCCTCCCGCGCGCTATCGACGAGCAGCTTCAGGTCGTCGCCGTTGAACCACTCGGTCGGACCCTGCATGAGCAGCGCGCCCCATCCCGCGGCGGAAGCGATCGCAGGAACCAGAGTGAGTGCAAGGATTGCCAGGAACAATTTGCAGCGTTGCATGAGTCTCTCCAAGAATGAATAACGCGCGCGGACCTATTGCTTCCGATTTGTCGTATCGACGATCAGGCCGCGCTCCCGCAGGGCGCCGATGATGATCTCGGCGTAGCCGGCGATCTCCTTCTTCAGTTCGCCGGGATCCGTGGTCTGCGTCGTCGCGGACCACACGAGCGTGGCATCGCGAGTTTGCCAGAGACTCGTCTCGACCACGACCACGTCGTACTGGTATGCCGTGGGCGGCGCCGCGACCGCCACTGCGGAACCGTAAAATCCGTAAAAGCCGCGCGCATAGCCGACGCTCGGGATCACCGTGACATAGCCCGGGGAATAGGCGGTGCGGCGATCGATGTCGAGCACCCGCGCGACGATCGCTCCGTCGGCGCCCATCTTCCTCAGGATGCCCTCCAGCTCAGTTCGCCCGACGTCGCCATTGTCGGGGAGCACGGTGTAACCAGGGGAAGCCTTGACGCCGACGGCGCGCAGCTTTGCGGAGAATTCGTCCTCGAAGGTGCGCCGCTCGCCGATGTTCCGCGCGACGCCGAGCACGAGCAAGTTACGGAACGGCGGCCCGTGGTAGTCGGGATCCACCCAGGCATTGGTCAGCTTCGTCGCCGGGGCGCAACCGGACACGAGCCAGGGCAGGAGCATGATCAGGAAGGCGACGTGACCGGTTCTCATGGCGATTCGTTCTCGGGCAGTCTTTTCGGTGCGGCCGCGGTGCGAGGCCTTCCGTGGCAATGGTAATGGCAAGCGGCGGTATCAGTCGACCGGAAGCGCGAGGACGCGTCAGGAGAAAGTCTTGAGTCCGCCGATCGCTGCGATGAGCACAAACATGAAGAACACGCGGCCGGGGGTGACCGGATCACGGAACAACACCATCCCCACGATTGCCGTCCCGAAGGCGCCGATGCCGGTCCAGACCGCATAGGCGGTGCCGAGCGGGATCATGTCGAGGCTGAGCGTCAACAGCCAGAAACTCGTTGCCGCGGAAACGACGAACGCGAGCGTGTAGCCGACGCGACGGAAGCCGTTCGACAGCTTCAGGCAGGTGGTGAACCCAATCTCGAAGATCCCGGCCATTCCGAGGTAGATCCACTCCACCGTGCCACCTAGCAGGGTGTTGAACAATGGCCGCCGCCGCGGCTTCGAGTGGCGAATTCCGCATGCGGGGCAAACCCCGGTCGCACGAACAAGGGGGAAAGCCCCCTTGTAAATCCTCCGGAACAAACAAGGGGTGAACCCCTTGTATATCCCCTGGGTGCGTGCACGGAGCTTTTCAACAAAGTGCTACTCCCTCGACACGAGCTTCAGGCCGGCGACCGCCCCCACGATGACCAGGATCAGAACGATCCGCGCCGTGGTGATCGGGTCGCTGAACGCGAATACGCCCACGACCGCCGTTCCGGCCGCCCCTATTCCGGTCCAAACCGCATAGGCCGTGCCCAGGGCGATGCGACGCATCGCGAGCGTGAGCATCCAGAAGCTGAACGCGCCCAGTGCCACGAATGCCGCCGTCGGGCCGACCCTCGTGAAGCTCTCGCTCAGCTTCAGGAAGTAGGCGAACCCGACCTCCGCCGTGCCGGCGACGACGAGACATGTCCATGCGATCGAGCTCGCCTTTGCGTCGGAGGTCATGTCAGTACTGCGCTCGGCAGCATGAAGGATCCATTGCGCGCCGAATTATGCCACCTCGCGTCGAGACATCCCGAATTGAAACAGATGCGAAACAAATCGTGTGCTGCGCGAAATTCGCGCGATACGTGCGCTCGCTAGCATCTCACTCGGCAATAGGGAATTTCCCCACGCGGAGCCAGATCACATCGGGAGACTGAACATGGAAACCACTGCCACTCCATTCGCCAAGCAGACCATTTCGACCTCGCACATGAACGCACTCCACCCGCGGTCGGCGTCGCGGCGCTCCGTCTTGCATACGGTCGTCCGGCATTCGACGACGCCAGACATGCGTCAGCGCGTCGGCCAGGCATTTCGCGACATGGCGCACGGCGTCCCCTCGCCACTCGCCGCCGCGCAGACCAAGGCCTTTTATCGCTCCAGCGGACAGGACTGGGCGCACTCGCTGACTGCCCACGGCGGTGACGACCTCAGGGCGCGAGTCGTCGGCGCATTCCGCTTTCTGGCGAACGGCGCGCGGGACACCGCGGCACACGCCAGGACCGTGCATTTCTATCGCTTAGGCGGGCAAAGCTGGGCGAAGAACCTGGGGTGAGTCGACCCGGATTACGAACAATCCTTATCCCGTAGGCCAACAGTCCGTTACACAAGGAGACATCATGAATCCGAACAAAGCACTCTGGGAAAAGGGTGACTTCACACGCATCGCGCAGACTATGCGCGAGAGCGGAGAAGCGCTCGTCAAGAGCATCGAGATCCGCAAAGGCCTGACGGTCCTGGATCTCGGATGCGGCGACGGAACGACGGCTCTGCCGGCGGCCAAACTGGGAGCGGACGTGCTGGGCGTCGACATCGCGCGAAATCTGGTCGCCGCCGGGAACCAACGTGCGGAGAAGGAAGGTCTCGCGAATATCAGGTTTCAGGAAGGCGATGCGTCCAATCTGGAAGAGCTCGAGGATGACTCCTTTGATGTGTCCGTGTCGATCTTTGGCGCCATGTTCGCACCGAAGCCGTTCGACGTCGCGAAGGAGATGACGCGAGTCACCCGACCCGGGGGTAGAGTCATCATGGGCAACTGGATCCCGAACGATCCGACACTGGTGGCGCAGATCCTGAAGATCAGCTCCGCCTATACGCCGCCGCCGCCGGAAGGCTTCGTCAGCCCGATGACGTGGGGAATCGAGAGCAACGTGATCGAACGGTTCTCCGGCGCGGGAGTTCCCGCCGAGAAGATTTCCTTCGCCCGGGACACGTTCACGTTCAACTATCCCGGTCGCCCCGCGGCGCTCGTGGATGAGTTCCGGAAGTATTACGGGCCGACCATGAATGCCTTCGAAGCGGCGGAAAAGAACGGTCGCGCCGCTGACCTGCAAGAGGAACTGGAAGATCTCTTCAACAGCCAGAACAAGAGCCCGCGCAAGGATGCGACGTCGATTCCGGCAACTTTCCTGCGCGTAACAGTCGCGCTCTGAGCAAGTCCTGACGCTCGCGCGGGCAGGGCTGGGGTGCGACCTCGGGCCGAGCCCGCGCGATCAGGCGCGGTAGAACTCGGCCGGCTCGTCGAATCCGGCCTGCCGGAAGGCTTCGCGGCGCTTCAGGCATTGCGGGCAGCGACCGCAGTGCACCGCATGCCCGAGGAGACAGCTGTACGTGGTGGCGAAGTCGACGCCGAGCGCGACGCCCCGCTGGATGACTTCACGCTTCGATAGTCCGATGAGGGGCGTTGCGAGTCGCACGTCGCCCAGCAGGCCGCAGATCAAGCGGAACTGCGCAAGAAAGGTGTGCGACGCGCTCGCATACTCCACCGTGTCGTCCAGGTTGACCGCCAGGTAGAGCTTGCGCGCGCCCTGGTTCGCCGCGTAGGAGAGGCCCAGGCTCAATGCCACCAGATTTCGGTGCGGCAGTGGCACGTGATGCTTGCGATCCTGCCCGCGCCGGAAGATCTCGCCCACGTTTCCGAGCGCTAGCGGCACGAGCTCGACGCCGAGCTCGCCGCACTGCGCATGCGCGGCGGTGCTTTCCTGCCCGGCGGCACGCTGAGCGTAGTCGATGAACAGCGCCTGCACCGGCTCGCCGTCCGCGGCCAGCTGATGCAGCAGCGTCGCGCTTTCGATGCCTCCGGAGAGGAGCAGGATGGAAGCGGCTTCCATGCGGGCAAATCTACCACGCCAACAACTTCCACAGCAGCTGGGCGTTGATCTGGAGTAGCATTTCGCACGGGACACCGATCGGAATCAGCGAAATTGACCAGGACCGATTCCAGGCGCGTGACCGTCCCCGCACCCCCGACGCGCAGCGAGATGCTGGCGCGCGCGCGAGCGCTCGTTGCTGCGATTCGCGAGCGCGCTTCGGAAGCCGAGTCGTTGCGGCGCCTTCCGGATGCGACGATTCGCGACCTGCACGAGAGCGGCCTGTGGCGCATCAACCAGCCTGCACGCGCCGGCGGGCCGGCGCTCGACTACCAGCTGCTGGTCGAGATCTCGAGCGAGTTCGCGCGCGCGTGTGGATCGACCGGCTGGGTGTATGTCAATCTGGCGGTTCATCACTGGATGCTCGCCATGTGGCCGAGCGAGAGCCAGGATCGTGTGTGGGGCGAGAATCCCAACGCGCTGATCGCCTCCGCCGTCATCTATCCCTGCGGGCAAGCGCGCGCGAGCGGTGATCACTACGTCCTGTCCGGGCGCTGGCCGTTCTGCAGCGGCATCATGCACAGCGAATGGGCAATGCTCGGCGGGATGGTGCGCCGCGCGGAAGCTGCAGACGCGCCGCCCGAGCCGCGCATGTTCCTGGTGCCACGATCCGCGCTCGAGGTGATCGATACCTGGAGCGTTGCCGGTCTCGCCGCGACGGGCAGCCACGATGTCGCCTGCGAGGACTTGGAGTTGCCGGCGTACATGACGGTTGCGGCGCGCGACGTGCGCGGTGACCTCACGCCCGGCAGCGCGGTCAACCCGGGCCCGCTCTATCGCCAGTCGGTCGCCGCACTGTTTCCCCATCTCATCGCATCGCTCGTGATCGGCATGGCACAGGACATGTACGACCAGACCGTCGAGCGGTTCGGCGCCGGCACGTCGATGTCCAACAGATCGTCCATCGCGGAGCACGGCACGATCCAGAGCCGGGTCGCCGAAGCGGGCGCGCAAATCGACGCGGCATGGCTGCTGCTCTACAAGGGGTTCGGGGAATCGCTACGACTCGCGGCGGCCGAAACCGTTCCGCCGGTCGCCGACAAGCTGCGCTGGCGGCGGGACGGCACGTATGCCGCCGTGCTCGCATCGACGGCGGGCATGTCGCTTTTCCGCGCCGCGGGGGGCAACGCGATCCGTCTCTCGAATCCCATGCAGCGGCACATGCGTGACATCAACGCGGCGATGGGGCATTTCCACGTGAACTGGGACGCGAACAGTGCTGCGTTCGGTCGCGTCGCGATGGGCCTCGCGCCCGACAATCCGAATATCTGATTCCGGCGAGCGTCGATGAATCTTCCCCTCCGCCCTCGGGAGGAGGGGTGTCGCCGAAGGCGATGGGGTGGTGGGTGGCACGTCGTGAACCACCCCGGCTGCTGCGCAGCCACCCCTCCTTGAAAAGGAGGGGAAGAATCTCTCACTCGATCCAAGACTTAGGGAAGCTCTGAATTTCCGGGTTTAGAGACGGGCGTGATTGCACA
>JBAVOG010000419.1:0-8228 GCA_049691875.1 Burkholderiales bacterium
GATCATGGCAGCCTCGCCAGCTCCTCGATCACGTGTCGCGCGCGGCCGATCGTCTTCTGCAGCATGGCTTCGATCCCGTCCAGCGCGATGCCGTTCCGCGATTCCCCGCGTCCGGCAGCGTGATTGACGACCACCGCAATCGCGGCATATTCGAGCTCGAGCTCGCGCGCCAGGGCGGCCTCCGGCATGCCCGTCATGCCGACCATGTCGGCACCGTCCCGTTCGAGCCGATCGATTTCGGCGGCCGACTCCAGCCGTGGCCCCTGCGTCGCGGCGTAAACGCCACCGTCGACGACCGCCTCGCTGGCGGCGCGGGCGGCTGCGAGGATTCTCTGTCGCAGCGACTCGGTATAGGGATGCGTGAAATCGACGTGCGTGACGGGAACATCTCCACCATCGAAAAAGGTCGCGCGCCGCCCCCACGTGTAGTCGATGATCTGGTGCGGGACGACCAGCACTCCTGGCCCGAGATCGGGCCGCACGCCTCCGACCGACGCCACCGCGACGACGCTTGCGGCACCCTCCTCCTTCAATGCCCAGAGGTTCGCGCGGTAGTTCACCTCGTGAGGAGGGATGGTGTGGCCGTCGCCGTGGCGTCCCAGGAACATCACCGCACGTCCGCGGATCGTTCCGTGCACGATCTCGCCGGACGGGTCGCCGTAAGGAGTCTTGACTGCCTTGCGTCGTGTCACCGCGAGGCTCGACAGGCGTGTCAACCCGCTGCCCCCGATCACAGCCAGCATTTCAGGCGCCTCTAAGCGCGTAGATCGCGGGCAGGTTGCGCCAGGAACCGTATGCGTCGAGGCCGCATCCAAACACGAACCGGTCTTCGACCTCGATTCCGACGAAATCTGCCGAGACGGGCTTGGGGACCGTCTTCTTCTTGTCCGTCAGGACCGCGATGTGACATGCCGTGGCACCGAGTTCGAGCACCCGGGTCTTGATCGCCGCCAGAGTCTCCCCCACGTCGAGGATGTCGTCGACGACGATGATTTCGCGGCCCTTGACCGTATCCGGCGGGTGGGCACGCCAGACCAGCCGTTGACCCTCGATCTCGGAGCCGTAGCGCGACGCATGCACGTAGTCCAGGTGCAATGGAAAACGCAGGAGCGGAAGCAGCTTCCCGCAGAAGAACACCGCACCGTTCATGACGCACAAGAGCATCGGATAGCGGTCGTGAAATCGCGCCGTGATCTCGCCGGCGATCCGTTCGATCGCGCGGTCGACTTCCCCGCTCGAGACGAGCAGATCTGCCTCTTCGAGCGCCTTCCAGGCCTGCTCCGCAGTCAGCATCCGCGAACGGTTCAGTACGTGAAGGTGACGACGTTGTCGTCCATCGCCTGGCCGATCACATAGGCGCCGCCGACCGTCTCCTCGATCTCCGGAATGAGGTCCTGCCCCCACAGGTCGAGGGTGGGCGTGCACACCTTGAACTTCACGCCCGCCTCGTGCGCGTCCTTGATGAAATCGTAGACGCTCTTGGGTGACCCTTCCTTCACGTGCAGCTTCTCGGCGACACCCCGGACTGCGAGCTCCCCCGAACGGCCGGTGAGGATCACCTCCACCTCGAATTCCATCGCAGCCGCGACGGTCGCCTGGAAGAACGGCGCACCCAGTTCCGGACCGTCGCGCGGATCCGTATTGACCATCACAATCATCAACTTATCGGCCATAACTGTCCTCCGCAAGAATATCAGGATTTACTGAAATAGCGCCAGTATAGCCCGCTGAGTACGCGGTTCTGAAGTCCCTCTCGAACGGTCACGGCGACGTGAATTCCCTGAGGTAGGCACGGAAGTCCGCACCGACTTCGGCGTGCCGGACGCCAAGTGCGACCGTCGCCTGGAGATAGCCCAACTTCGATCCGCAGTCGTAGCGCTTTCCTTCGAACCGGTAGGCCAGCACACGCTCCTCGGTGAGCAGGCTCGCAATCGCGTCGGTCAGCTGAATTTCCCCGCCCGCTCCAGGACGGATCCGCGCCAGATGCTCGAATATCGCCGGCGTCAGCACGTAGCGGCCGATGACGGCAAGATTAGAAGGTGCCGCGTCCGGATCGGGCTTCTCGACGATACCGCGTACCTGCTCCAGACGCGGACCTAGCGACTCCGCCACGACGATGCCGTAGCTAGCGGTCTGCTCATGCGGCACCTCCAGGACACCGAGGACCGACGCCTGTTCGCGCTCGAAGACTCCGACCATCTGGCGCATCACCGGCGTCGGCGCGTCGATGAGGTCATCGGCCAGGATCACCGCGAACGGCTCCTCGTTCAGGACCGGGCGGGCGCATTGCACGGCGTGTCCGAGCCCGAGCTGTTCCGGCTGGCGGATATATATGCAGTTCACGTGCCGCGGAATGATGTCCTGAACCAGCTCCAGCAACGCGTGCTTGCCGCGGCTCGCGAGCTCGCTTTCGATCTCGTACGCCTTGTCGAAATGATCCTCGATCGCGCGCTTGTGCCGGCCGGTGACGAATACCATGTCGGTCATGCCGGCCGCGACCGCCTCCTCGACCGCGTACTGGATCAGCGGCTTGTCGACGATCGGCATCATCTCCTTCGGGCTCGCTTTCGTCGCCGGAAGAAACCGGCTGCCGAAGCCGGCAACCGGGAAAACGGCCTTGGTGATTTTCCTCATCCGAGTCTCCTGCTGCTATCCAAGCAGCTTGCGCAATGCCGCTTCGTCCAGGATCGTAAGGCCCAGCCGTTCTGCCTTGGCGAGCTTCGACCCGGGGTCGGCCCCGGCCACGACGTAGTCCGTCTTTCCGGAAACCGAGCCGCTCACCTTACCTCCGCGTGCTTCGATCTGCGCGGTCGCCTCTTCGCGGGTCATGCCGGGGAGTGTACCGGTCAGCACGAACGACTTTCCTGCGAACGGACCTCGCGCCGGGCGTGCCGTCACGGTCTGGGACCAGCTGACACCGGCCTGCCGCAGCGCCTCGACAGCCCGGACGTTATGCCGCTCCGCAAAGAACTTCCGGATCGACTCGGCCACGATCGGACCGACATCGGCCACCTCCTGGAGCGCCGTCTCGTCTGCCGCCATGAGGGCTTCCAGGGTACCGAAGTGGCTCGCGAGATCCTTGGCGGTCGCCTCGCCCACGTTGCGGATGCCCAGCGCGTAAATGAAGCGCCGCAACGTCGTCCGCTTGGACTTCTCGAGCGCCGCGAGCAGCTTCTGCGCGGATTTCTCTCCCATGCGCTCGAGTCCGGAGAGTTCTTCCAGTCCGAGTCCATACAGCTCTGCCGGGCCATGGACGATGTCCGCGTCGACGAGCTGGTCGATCAGCTTTTCTCCCAGTCCGTCGATGTCCATCGCGCGACGCGAAGCGAAGTGCCGAATCGCCTGCTTGCGTTGCGCGGGACATACGAGTCCGCCCGAGCAGCGCGCAATGGCCTCGTCGGGAAGCCTGATCACTGCCGAGCCGCAAGCCGGGCACTTGCGAGGCAAGTGGTACACAGGCGCATCAGGGTGGCGCTTGCCCGCAACGACCCTGAGGACCTCGGGGATCACGTCGCCCGCGCGCCGCACGACCACCGTGTCGCCCACGCGCACGTCCTTGCGATGAACCTCGTCCTCATTGTGCAAGGTCGCATTCGTCACCGTTACTCCCCCGACAAACACCGGTTTGAGGCGGGCGACCGGCGTCAGAGCGCCGGTGCGGCCGACTTGCACCTCGATTGCGACGATCTCCGTCTCCGCCTCCTCGGCCGGAAACTTGTGCGCGATCGCGAAGCGCGGCGCGCGCGAGACGAAGCCCAGGCGCTGCTGGTCGGCGAGCCGATTCACTTTGTACACCACGCCGTCGACGTCGTAGGGGAGCGCCGCACGCTTTTCGAGGAGGGTCCGATAGTATTCAAGCAGCCCGACCGCACCCGTCGTCACTTCACGCTCGCCGCAAACCGGCAAGCCGAGCTCGGCAAGCAGATCGAGCAGATCCTTCTGGGTGGGCGGCAGGTCGGCGCCGCGAAGCTCGCCGAATCCGTATGCGAACAGCCTGAGCGGACGTTCCGCGGTAATGCGGGGATCGAGCTGGCGCAGGCTGCCTGCTGCCGCGTTTCGGGGATTCACGAATTCCTTCTCGCCACGCTCGCGCTGACGCGCGTTCAGCCGGTCGAAGTCGTCGTGATACATGATCATCTCGCCACGCACGTCGATCAGCGCCGGCGGATGCCGCGCGCGGAGGCGCAGCGGAATGCCCCGTACCGTGCGCAGGTTGGCGGTGACATCCTCCCCCGTGTATCCGTCGCCCCGCGTTGCGCCGCGGACGAAACGGCCCTCAGCGTAGATCAGGCTGATAGCGAGACCGTCGAATTTCGGCTCGCAGTTGTATTCGACTTCGTCGCGTGCGAGCCCGTCTCGCGCACGCCGGTCGAATGCCTCCGCCTCGGCCTCGCTAAAGGCATTGTTGAGCGAGAGCATCGGCACTTCGTGCGTGACGCTCGCGAATTCCGGAAGCGGTGCGCTGCCTACCCGCTGCGTCGGCGACTCCGCGCTGGCGAGCTCCGGGTGCGCCTGCTCGAGCGCCTGCAGCTCGCGGAACAGCCGGTCGTATTCTGCGTCGCTGATCGCGGGGCGGTCGAGGGCGTAGTAACTGTGATTGTGGTCCTCGATTTCGCGCCGGAGGCGCTCGATGCGCGCGCTCGCATCGCCCTGCGCTTTCATTCAGGAGAAGAGGCGCAGTGCGAGGGGCCCGCCGGGCGTGATCCCGCGTGCAGACATGGTCTTGTGAATCGCCTCGAGCTGCATGGCGATCGAATCCAGGGCGGCCTGATTGATCGACTTTCGGTTGTCGTCGACGAGCGAACCGCCGAGCGAATGCTCGGCCTGGCGCGCAAATTCGACGTACGAGCGAAAGGTTGCGGTGGCGGGCGGCGCGCGTGGAACGTCGAGCACGATCGTCACCCCCTGGGTGGCGAGCGTTCGCATGGTCTCGACGTGGAACGGCATCGGCTCGAGGTTCGCCAGGCCGAACAGCTCCGCTCCACCGTCGGTGAAACGGTGGAACCGACCGTCTTTTCCGTACTGCATCCCGGCGCTCTCTGCCAGTGCGCGGATTTTCGTGCCAGGGAAGGTCTCGCCCTCGGCAGCCACGACGTTGAGGCCCACCTGCACATCGACGTTCGAGCAAAACCGATCGAGATCGCTCGCCCGACGCGCGGCTTCCGCCGCGTCCGGCAGCCCGGGCTCGGCGCCCAATGTACGGGCAATTGCTTCGACCCCCGCGGAGAAGGCGCCGAGGTCCGCCGCGGCCGCCGGACCGGCACGGCTCGCGAGCTGCATCCCTGCGCGGACGCGCCGGTAGCGCTTGTGGGAGCTGACGCGCTCCCATTCGCCCTGCCCCGGATCCAAGGCTTCCCAGTAAATCGGCCGGCCGTGCCCGTCGTGTGACAATGCAGAGGCCTGCGCGAGAATCTCCTCTCCCGAAGTGGGCGAGGGGCATTCGAGCGTAGCGATGCAGTCGACGACGTCCTCCAGGACTCTCGTCCCCCCCGCCCCGGATGGCGCGGCCGGCGGTGGCATCTCGAACGGAGCACTACCGGCGCCTGGCACCGAGTCCACGGTGATCTCGTCGACGACGATGGAGTCGCCAAGGGTGTGTTCGACACGGGAACCGGCACCGCGGGCATCGTCACCAAATGTGTGATCGATGGCGCGCTCGCGTCGCGAGGCGTCCGGCTGGGCGCGTGGAGGCTGGTCCTCTGGCAGCGATATGGCCCGCTCACCGCCGTCCAGGAGCACGTCTTCGTGGCGTGACCCGAACTCTGCCTGGGCCTTGCGCCGCACACGCATCTCCTGCCACTTGTTGTACGCGATCACGCCGACGACGACCAGGACGCCGATCACGAGCAGGCCGAATTGCAGATCGCTCATTTCCCGACCTCCGACCCTGCGCGGCCCGCTGGAAACATCATGCTGCGACAGCCTCCTTCATCCGCAGCGCCTCTTCGATGTCGACCGCGACGACGCGCGATACGCCCGACTCCTGCATGGTCACTCCGATCAGCTGCTCGGCGATTTCCATCGTGATCTTGTTGTGGCTGATGAATGCGAACTGGGTCTGCTCGGCCATCCGTTTGACAAGGCCGCAGAAGCGCTCGGTGTTGGTGTCATCGAGCGGCGCGTCCACCTCGTCGAGGAGGCAAAAGGGTGCCGGATTGAGCTGGAACAGCGAAAAGACCAACGCAATCGCCGTGAGCGCCTTCTCGCCGCCGGACAGGAGATGGATGGTCGAATTGCGCTTGCCGGGGGGCTGCGCCCGGACCTCGACGCCGCAGTCGAGAATCTCCTCGCCGGTCATGACCAGCTGCGCTTCACCGCCTCCGAACAGCACGGGGAAAAGCTGACCGAACTGCCGGTTGGCATCGTCGAACGTCTTTCGCAGCATCTCGCGCGTCTCACGGTCGATGCGGCGTATTGCGTTCTCGAGCGTCGCAAGGGCCTCGGAGAGGTCGGTTGCCTGTGCATCCAGGAATTCCTTTCTCTCCCGCGACGACGCAAGCTCTTCGAGCGCTGCCATGTTGATCGCGCCGAGTTCCTCCATGGCCTCGTGCAGACGCCCGATCTCGCCCTGGAGGGCATTCGGCCGCATCCCCCGCTCCAGGCGCTCGGCCAGAGATGCCTCGTCCGCCCCGGCTTCGGCCAGCAGAGCGGCGTATTGATCGTGATTCAGCGTGGCGGCCTGTTCCTTCAGGCGCAGATCGCCCATGCGGTCCCGCAAAGGAGGCAGCCGCTGCTCGCACGCGAGGCGCTCCTCGTCGACAGCACGCAGCTGAGCGCCGAGGTCCTCCTGAAGATTGCGCGCCTCCGCCAATGCCCGCTCCCGCTCCACGCGCTGGGCAAGCATGGCGTTCAGGCTGACGCGGAGTGCGCCGTCCTCGAGCGACCCAAGCTCATCCTGGGCCGCCGCGCGCTGTCCTTGCGCCCCGGAAATCTGCTCAAGTAGATTCTCAATAGATCTCGATATCTCATTGATCTTACTATCTGATTCTCGTACGACGAACAGTGCTTCCTGAGCCGCACGCTCCACCGCCTGAACGGTTTCCCGCTGCGCGTCGAGTTGCCGCTGGGCGTCGTCATGGTCCGCCTGAACCGACTCGAATGCGGCGTAGACGCGGTCGATCTCGGCTTGATGGACGAGTACGTTGGCCTCGGACCTCTCCTGGTTTGCTCGCTCGGCCGCGCTCTGCTGCTGCAATTCGGCGAGCTCGCGCCCGATCTGGTCACGCCGCTCCCTGACCCGTGCCGCGCCTTCCGCGAGCCTCAGATGCTCCAGTTCCTGGTCGTGGTGGCGTTGCGTGAGGTCGGCTTCCCCGCTGCGAAGCGTTATCAGGCGAGCGCGGTGATCGGCCAGCCCGGATTCCGTGCGTGCCAGCTCAGCCTGCGCGGCGGCGACTCGCGGCGCGTACCCGGCGAGTTCCGCAGTCAGCGTTTCGATCTCGCGCTGCCGGATCAATATGCCGGCGTCGCCGGAATCCGGACCGTGAAAGCCGACCGAATACCGTCCGAACTGGTGGCCCTCGCGATTCACCAGGACAGCCCCGGGGGGAAGCGCGAGCCGATCCATCAATCGCGGAATCCCGTCGACGGCGTAGAAACCGTCCAGCCAGTCCTCAACGAGACCCCTGATCGCGGGATCGCTGTAACGGACCTTGCCCGCAAGGGGAGGCAATCCCGGTCCGGTCGACGCAATCGTCCTCTCTCCCCGCGAAAACACGGCCAGCTTCGCCGCCGGCGGATCTTCGAGGAGCGCCTGGATCGCCTCGGGATCGGCAAGCTCCAGCGAGTGCAGACGTTCCCGCAACACCGACTCCACGGCAGTCTCCCAGCCGGGGTCGACCGTGACCTTCTGCCACAGGCGCGGCAATGCAGTGAGCGCGTGACGCTCCAGCCACTCCTGAATCCCGGCGTCCTCGTCGACGCGCTCCTGGATCCGCCTGAGCGTCGACAACCGTCCTTCCAGCGCACTCTTATCACGCTCGAGCTGCTGCAGCTGATCGAGCGCGGCGCGCTGCCCGGATTCGAGCTCGGGCAACGCCTCTTCGGCCTGTACGATATCTGCGCTCAGCACCGCGAGATCGCGTACCGCCGCATCTGCGAGCGACTGAATCTCGATCACCCTGGCGGCACCCGGCTCGACGAGCTGGCCGAGCTCCGCCTGCAGCCGCTCCGCGCGCTGCTCGAGCTGGACCAGCACCCGCCCGACGTGCTCCAGCGTGTTCTGCTCCAAC
>JBAVOG010000420.1:0-6649 GCA_049691875.1 Burkholderiales bacterium
CAGAAGACTCCCGGCTGGCTGGACTGGTATGCCGGCCCGTCCAAGCCGCAGTTCGAGCTCCCCGCGGGGACGGTGGATGCGCACTGCCACGTGTTCGGTCCGGGGGCGCAATATCCCTATGCGCCCGAGCGCAAGTACACGCCTTGTGATGCGTCCCGGGACCAGCTCTATGCGCTGCGCGACCACCTGGGCATCGCGCGCAACGTCGTCGTGCAAGCCACCTGCCACGGCGCGGACAACCGTGCGATGGTCGACGCGCTCCTGAGCAGCAACGGAAGAGCGCGCGGCATCGCCACCGTCCGGCGCGACGTGACCGACGCGGCGCTACAGGATCTGCACGCGGCGGGCGTGCGCGGCGTGCGCTTCAATTTCGTCAAGCGCCTCGTCGACTTCACGCCCCGGGACGAGCTGATGGAGATCGCCAATCGCATCGCGCCGCTCGGCTGGCACGTGGTCGTCTACTTCGAGGCCGTCGACCTGCCTGAGCTGTGGGACTTCTTCACCGCGCTGCCGACCACCGTCGTCGTCGATCACATGGGCCGGCCCGACGTGAGGAAGCCTGTGGACGGCCCCGAGTTCGAGCTGTTCGTCAGGTTCATGCGTGAGCATGCGAACGCGTGGTCCAAGGTGACCTGCCCCGAGCGCCTCAGCGTCGCGGGTCCCCCGGCCCTGAACGGCGAACGTTCCGCCTACCGGGATGTGGTGCCCTTCGGGCGCCGCCTCGTCGAGACTTTTCCCGACCGCGTGATCTGGGGCACCGACTGGCCGCATCCGAACCTGAAGGATCACATGCCCGACGACGGGCTGCTGATCGACTTCGTTCCGCACATCGCGACGACAGCCGCGCTGCAGCACAAGCTGCTGGTCGACAATCCGATGCGGCTCTACTGGCCCGAGGAGAAGTAGATGGCTCTGGACAAACCGTACAAGGACGTGCCCGGCACGACGATCTTCGACGCCGACCAGGCGCGCAAGGGCTACTGGCTGAACCAGTTCTGCATGTCGCTTATGAAGGCCGTGAACCGCGAGCGCTTCAAGGCCGACCAGCGCGCCTACCTGGACGAGTGGCCGTTGAGCGAGGAGCAGAAGCAGGCGGTGATGGCGGTGGACCTGAACCGCTGCATGGCGCTCGGCGGCAACATCTACTTCCTGTCCAAGCTCGGCGCCACCCACGGCAAGAGCTTCCAGCAGATGGCCGGCAGCATGACCGGAATGACGGAGCAGGAATACCGCGATCTGATGATCCAGGGCGGGCGCTCGATCGAGGGCAACCGCTACATCGGTGAGGACGGTGACGCGCAGGTCCAGCACCAGCCGCAGGGCGCGGCCGGCAAGAAGGCGAGAGGTTGAACATGGCGAAAATCACTGCCAGCGTCTATTGCTCGCACGTGCCGGCGATCGGCGCCGCGATCGATCACGGCAAGACCGCCGAGCCCTACTGGAAGCCTCTGTTCGCCGGCTTCGACTTCTCGAAGAAGTGGATCAAGGAGAATCTGCCGGACGTCATCTTCCTCGTCTACAACGACCACGCGAACGCCTTCAGCCTGGATATCGTCCCGACATTCGCGATCGGTTGCGCGGCGGAGTTCCCGGTCGCCGACGAAGGCTGGGGCCCACGTCCGGTGCCCAAGGTGATCGGGCATCCGGAGCTTGCCACGCACATCGCACAGTCGGTGATCCAGGACGATTTCGACCTGACCATCGTCAACAAGATGGAAGTGGACCACGGCCTGACGGTGCCACTGAACCTGATGTTCGGGTCGCCCGAAGCGTGGCCCTGCCGGGTGATCCCCTTCCCGGTCAATGTGGTCCTGTACCCGATTCCCTCGGGCCGGCGCTGTCTCGCCCTGGGCCGCGCGCTTCGCAAGGCGATCGCATCGTACGACGACCCGCTGAAGGTCCAGGTCTGGGGCACCGGCGGCATGAGCCATCAGCTGCAGGGCCCGCGCGCCGGACTCATCAACAAGAAGTGGGACAACGAGTTCCTCGACCGCCTGATCGCCGACCCCGAAGCGCAGGCGGCGGTGCCGCACATCGAGTACGTGCGCGAAGCGGGCTCCGAGGGAATCGAGCTGGTGATGTGGCTGATCGCCCGCGGCGCGATGAGCGACAAGCCGCCCAAGGTCGTGCACCGCTTCTATCACGTGCCGGGGAGCAACACCGCCATCGGAAATCTGATTCTGGAGAACCAGGCATGAGCAGCAGGTCCCTCAAAGTCGCGCTGGCGGGCGCCGGCGCTTTCGGTACCAAGCACCTCGATGCCATCAAGGTGATCGACGGCGTCGAGGCCGTGTCGCTCGTCGGCCGCGAGCTCGACAAGACGAAGGCGGTCGCGGAAAAGTTCGGGATCGGTCACGTGACGACCAATCTGGCCGACAGCCTTGCGATGAAGGAAGTGGACGCCGTGATTCTGGCCACGCCGACACAGATGCACGCCGAGCAGACGCTGGCCTGCCTGAAGGCGGGCAAGCACGTGGAGGTCGAGATCCCGCTGGCGGATACGCTCAAGGGCGCCCAGGAAGTCGTCGCGCTGCAAGAGCAGACTGGCCTGGTGGCGATGGTCGGGCACACGCGACGGTTCAATCCCAGCCACCAGTGGGTGCACAAGAAGATCGCCGCCGGAGAGTTCAAGATCCAGCAGATGGACGTGCAGACCTATTTCTTCCGGCGCACCAACATGAACGCGCTCGGCCAGCCGCGCAGCTGGACCGATCACCTGCTATGGCATCACGCCGCTCACACCATTGATCTCTTCGCCTACCAGGCTGGCGGCGAGATCGTGCAGGCCAACGCGGTGCAGGGGCCCCTCCATCCGACACTCGGCATCGCGATGGACATGAGCATCCAGCTGAAGGCGAGCACCGGCGCGATCTGCACTCTCTCGCTGAGCTTCAACAACGACGGCCCGCTGGGTACCTACTTCCGCTACATCGGCGACACGGGCACCTACATCGCCCGCTACGACGATCTCTACAACGGCAAGGAAGAGAAGATCGACGTCAGCAAGGTCGACGTGTCGATGAACGGCATCGAGCTGCAGGATCGCGAGTTCTTCGCCGCGATCCGGGAAAAGCGCGCGCCAAACGCAAGTGTTGCCAGGGTGCTGCCTTGCTACCGCACGATGCACAAACTCGAGCAGCAGCTGAACGCTGCCGGATGAAACAGCGTGGACACGGAAGGTCCGGCCGTGGCCGGGCCTTCCGTGCCGTGTGGCGGTCTCAGTCAGACGACACGCCGCTGGTGCCCGCGTACCAGAACGCGTTGCTGGTGGGCGAGGCCTCGATGCCGCCCTGCTCGGTATCCATTGCGAGCGCGAACGGGGTGGCGAGGACAAGAACGACTCCGGTGATCAGACTGTAGAGCTTTTTCATTTGGTTCTCCTTTTCATCAAGTGGGTTTGTCTCAGCACGCTCTTCGTCCGGAACCATTCCAGCGATGTGCTGATGAGGTTCATTCTCCGGACCGGATGGGTCCGCGTCCGTGAAGCAGGCCATCGGATCAGTGTGCGCTGTGCACACTCGAAAGGAGGGGCGGTGGGAAACAGCGGCCGCCACGTACGCCGTTCCGCCAGCGGGTCGCAGGGGGTCTCTACATCTCCCGCCGCGACGATCTCGACTTACGCGGGAAAGCGGGTCAGATCCGGCGTATCGACGCCCAGCGCGGCGAATCGCGCGCAGGCGTCGTCCAGCGCGGCACGCAGGGCCATGCGTTGCTCGACAAGCGGGGCTGCGCCTAGCCCCGCGACCGCAGTCTTCTCGCACGCAGCCGCCACATCGCCCGCGATCGCGGGCGCCAGTCCCGGCATCATCAGGCCGCTCGTGTAGAAGCGCTCCAGCATTTCCGCGGCGCGCCGTGCGATCGCGGTCCGCGTCGTGGCATCGAGTCGCGCGCCGCGCTCGGCGAGATAGAGCCAGCCGAATTGTGCGTGTCGGAGCTTGTCGCGCAACATGAATTCGAACGCCGTCGACACCACCGGATCAGTGGTTGCGGCGCGGGCAGTCTCCAGCAGCGCCGCCTCCAGGTGCTCGCGCAGCGCCACATAGGCGCCGACGTATTCGTCCAGGCCCATGCCCGCGTCCAGCACTTCGCGATGCAACGTCTGGTTGAACCGGGCCGCGTACGCCGGGTCGCGCGGCTCGGCAATGAACCCGCCGCAGGCCGTGGCGAAGCGATGGCACACGTCCAGGTGCCAGGCCTCATCGCTGCCGCGCAGAGACAGAAAGTATTTCGGATCGCTCTCGCGCTGGCGCTCCAGGCAGAACCGCACCAGCAGCGCCGGCGTTTCCGACAGACGGCCGAACAGCAGCCAGGCGCGATGGCTCCAGACCAGGCGCGCCGCATCACGCACGGCCGGATCGAGGCGCGCGCCATCGAAGCGGTCCCACGGTATGGAGCGCGACGGGTCCCAGCGCTCGTTCTTCGCCCGGCTGTAGATTTCCCAGATGCTCTCGACCTTCGGCTCGAGATGCAACGGAAAGCGGTATTCCTGCAGGATGCGCGCCACGGCGCTCGGCCCCGCCGTCATGTCCGACCTAGAAACTTCCGAGCTTGGCGTGGGTGAACAGCGGGATCGCGATGCCCAGCTCGGCGAAGCGCCGGCGCACGCGCTGCACACAGGCAATGAACACCGGCTTCTCTTCTTCCTCGATCGAAGCACCGAGACCGGCGGCGTGCGTGAGGGCGTCGATCCGGTTCTCCTCTTCCGTGATCGGCGAATCGGCAGCCAACCAAGGCACGCGGTAACCGGTGAGCTCGACGTTCACCGTGGTGTCGATGAAAGCCTGGCGCATGCGCTCGATTTCCGCCGCGCTCATGTGCGGCAGGCGCGCCTCGACGAAATGCCATCCGAAGGCGCAGTGGCGGACCTCATCGCGCAGGATCAGCTTGAGCGCGCGGTTGGCCACCGGGTGAGTGGCGGTCTCGATCATCAGCTTGAACCAGTCGAAGGCGTACTCTTCGAGCCCGCAGACCAGCGCGGCAATGATGCACTCGACGCTGGTATCCGGATCGAGGGCCATCTTGCGCACCCCGTGGGTGCCGATGGCATTGGTGAAATCTGCGTGCGCCGGAGCCGGAATGTAGCCGCCGAGACGCTCTGCCATCCGGTAGCACGTCTCCGCGTGGCGCGCCTCCTCCTGCGTGCGCAGCGCGAAGAACAACGCCATCTCGACGGGCAAGCGGTCCTGGGTAAAGCGCACCGACAGCGTCGGGCTCTCGGAGATCGCCCCGTATTCGCCCCACCCGCGCCGGCTCCACCAGTTGCGCGCCGCTTCGCGGCCTTCGTCGCTGAATTCGTCGGGGTCGAGCGCGTCCCAGTCGATGTCGCGCTGCGGATCCCATTGATTGCGCGTCGCCGCCACGTAGAGGTCGCGGATCTTCGGGATTGCGGTGTCCATGGCGAGCGGAAAGCGCCGCTCGGGTCGATCCAGTAGAGGCGCCGATGCGGTCGCGGTGGGGGCTGTTGCGCTCATTATTGGTCTCGAATCCAGTGAAGCGATCAAACTCATTCTACTATGGCATCGGCCAATCTCGAGTTGACAAAGGTACCCGCGCTGACGAACATTGGCCGTCGCGCTCCTCGTGACGCTCCCACCACCCATGCACAGCACCGATCCCGTCGTCGGACCCCAGGCCGAGCAGACCTTCTTCGCCGACCCCGCGGTGGACCGCCTGCTGGGCGTGGTGTTTTCCCTCGCGGCGGAAGTCCACGTCCTGCGCGACCGCCTCGCGCTGCTCGAGTCCATGCTCGCCGAGCGCGGAGTCATCGAGACGGCGAAGCTCGACGACGCGATTCCCGAGGGCGCGCTCGAGGCCCGACTCGGCGCCGAGCGCACCGCGCTGGTGCGACACTTGCTCGAGGGCCTGCCCGGTCGCCTCGCGTCCAAGTCCTGAATCTCATGGCCGCGCTCACGCTGTTCCGCAATCGCGAAGCCAACGCCTTCCAGGAATTTATCATGGAGGCGCGTACGTGGTGGGCCACGGAGCTGTTTCCGCGCCTGCGCGAGGAATACGAGCAGCGCCTGACACTCGCCGCGCGGGAAGGCAAGCCGGTGCGCAGCGCCGAGGACGTCGCGCAGCTCTTCGCCCGCAGCACCACTTACGCGTACTTCTGCTGGCTCGAGCGCCATGTGCAGAAATCGAAGTACTCGTCCTCGCGCTGGGGCCTGATCGCGCAGCTGGCGCGCGAGGACGATCGTGCAGCGGAACGTCTCGCCGCGGCCGAGGATGCGCAACTCGAGCTGAACCGCGAATTCCAGGTGCCCGAGTACTACGTCGCGCACGATATCCACCAGCACCCGGGCAACATGCACGCGGATCCGCACGCCGGGCTGGTGTACGAGGCGAGCGCTCTGTCCATCCATCCGCGCACTCGCCGGAACGAGCTTCACGAGCGGTTCGTGGAACTGGTTCGCCGCGAGGGCGCATTCTCGAAGGTGCTCGACATGGGTTGCGGCTTCGGCAAGAGCGCGGTGCCGCTGGCGCGCGCCTTCCCGCGCGCCGAAGTGATCGGTGTCGACGTTTCGGCGCCGTGCCTCAAGCTGGCTGCTGCCGACGCCGCGGCCGCGAACATCTCGAACCTGCGATTCCGTCAGGCTGACGCCCGCGAGACCGGACTCGCGCCGGCGTCCTTCGACCTGGTGACCTCAAC
>JBAVOG010000421.1:0-2419 GCA_049691875.1 Burkholderiales bacterium
GCGGCGGGATATCCGCCTACGAAGGTGTGCTGCACATGCTGCACCCGGAACCGCTGCGTGATCCGACCTGGAATTACATCGTGCTCGGCGCCGCGGCGTTGTTCGAAGGTGGAAGCTTCGCGATTGCGTTGCGCCAGTTCCTCAGAACGAAGCGTGACATACCGTTCTGGCGCTCGCTCAAGAGGAGCAAGGATCCCATGACGTATACGGTGCTCGCCGAAGACGCCGCCGCTCTCGGTGGGCTGGCAGTGGCAGCTTTGGGCATATACCTGAGTCATCGTCTCGATCTGCCCGTTGTCGATGGCGCTGCGTCGGTCGTGATCGGCCTCATGCTCGCCGGCGTAGCGGTGCTGCTGATTCGCGAATCTCGGGGGCTTTTGATCGGCGAGGGCGTCGAGCCGGAAACGTCCGTGGCAATCCGCGACCTTGCCCTGCGCAACCCGCGGGTACGCGACGCCGCTCGCCCGCTTTCAATGTACCTCGGACCCGACGAAATCTTGCTGACGCTCGACGTGGAATTCGAGCGCAGTTCGACCGCCGATGAGATTGTTGCCGCTGTTGCGAATATCGAACATGAAATCCGATTGCGATACCCGAAGATCACCCGCATCTACATCGAAGCCCGATCGATCAGTGGAGTCACGCGGCCGCGGGATCAGCCTCGTCTCCGCGACGCGCACTGATCCTGCAGGCAATCACTGGTACTCATATCCGTTTGATCGTTCCAGCCCACATTCGCCTGCGCCCAGAGCCCGCCGAGGCCGGCGCGTCTTCGCCTGACCCCGGTGCGCTTAGAAGTGATACGCAGGATTTTGCGGATCGAAGTCGGCGTCCGAGAGTGGCGCCTCGAGGTCCAGGTTCTCGTACCCGTAGCTTTCGACGAGCTGGTCGTCCCGGTCATAGACTCTGATCCTTAACAGGATCTTGCTCGCGAGATCCTGGTTGATGACGAACCGGGCGCCGTCGTAGTCCTTCGCTTTGTCTCGTGGCAGGACCACTTCCAGGATCTGCGTGCTCCTGCCGTATACATCCACTTCGCCGCCCTCGGAGAACGTGAGCTCGCCGGCCTCGATCGCCTTGCGCGTGTTCAGCGCAACGGTTTGCAGGAGGTAGCCGATTCCGGTACTGGTGACCGGTCGAAGGTTCCCCGCCAGGAGCCCGGGGTCGCTCGGGTCGATATTGACCGTGATGAAACGCAGTATCCCGCCCCGATGCGCCCTGATGCGGTCTTCATTCCATCCGGCCACGTACAGCAATTCGCTCCCCTTGAACGGCTCGGTGAGCCAATTCATGTACAGGCTGAATGGCTTCTTTCTGCACTTGAGGAGGATGGTCTCTTCGGCAAGGAGCTCGCCGGCAACCCGTTGCTGCTTGTGAAAGATGGCGGTGTAGCTCTCGACTCCAGCGTAAGCGGCCTCAGCCCCCGCGAACCAATTCTCTGGATCGGGTTTGGCCGTCACGCCGCTGGGCGCGGCCATCCCGGCGAGCAGGAATAGCGCCGGACAGATGGTCCTGATCATCACTCTGGATACTTGCGAGCGCGAATCCGCCAACTGCAGCCAGCGTAACGGAGCCGTCGAATTCACGCAACGATCGCGGCACTCCGGCGTCGGCGAATGCAAGAGAGCGGCCTGTTGACCAAACCGACTCAGCGGTGCAGCGCAAGCTCCGACCATTCGCTGGTACCTAGCCGAGGATGACCAGCACCTTGTGGACCTGGCCATCGTGCGAACAACCGCCTCTCTAAGCTAGGTTATTTATGGCCACGCGCACGCGGAACCTGACTGGCGGAATTTGCAATCGATACATGCAAGGCATGTCGCATGATCAGGCATGGCCTCTGCGGTGGAGTACACAGGGTGACGCCCTCACCCGGCACCACGACACGCGATTACATATAGGTCCCTGCAGTGCCAGGATCGATGCCCGCGGCGAGTTGCTGGATCTCCCGCATGGGCGCAATGACACCGCATCCCGCACACTTCAGGGTGCGCCGAGTGTCGCCCTCCCCCGTTGCAGGAACAAGTGGCGCTTGCCCGCCGACCAGAGTGGCCGGCGGTTTCGGGAGCTCGACTGATACAACGACGTTGCTTGCTTCGTTCACCGAGGCTGGCATCCAGGCCGTCATGGCCGCAAAGCCAGCGGTACCGAGCAGTATCGCCAAGACGCCCCCGACCAGTAGCGGCGGGGATGGAACGCGATCGGCTTGCGTTTTCATGAGAACTCTCCCGCGTCGATTACGCAGTCGATGCCCTACGGAGTTCGACCGCCACGCCAATGGTTCCCTATGTGCGGGATTAGATCTGTACGGTGGTGCTCGCAGCGCGCGCGATGCGCTCTCGCGGGCCGGCCGCACGGAACGCAGGTAGGCGTTGGCCGTGCCCTGAAGAAGACCTGGTAGCGCAAGCCCGGCTTTAGG